>NZ_JAWOAI010000514.1:0-6765 GCF_033194735.1 Streptomyces sp. W16 | reverse complement strand
CGCTCTTCCGATCTCACCCGCAGCACGGACGAGGTCGCGCAGCGCTCCGGCGGACCCCAGCCCGCCAGCACCACGGGTGTCCCCCGCTCCGTCAACGGCGTGGCGGACGCGAGCAGTTCGCCGAGTCCCTCCGCGTCGCCCGCGAGACACCCGATGGGCTCGAAGGCGGTCACCAGGGTGTACGCGGGCGTCTCCGCGTCGGCCGCGTCCCTTGGTGATCCGTAGACGAGCCGGGTGCGCGCACGCGCGCGTGGTGACCAGGCGTCCGGCAGCAGGCGCTCCCGGGCGAGGGCCAGCCGTTCGGGGGAGGAGGACTCGACACCGGTCACCGCAGCGCCTCTGGAGGCCGCCATCAGCAGGGCGAGCCCGGAACCGCAGCCGAGGCCGAGCAGCCGGGTGCCGGGCCCCACTTCGAGTCGCTCGTAGACGGCTTCGTGGAGCGGTACCAGCATCCGCTCCTGGATCTCGGACCAGTCACGCGCGCGTGCACCCAGGTCCACACGGGGCGCGGGCCCCGCATGAGGCAGGTAGTGCCGCACGAGCGTAGGTGTCATCGAAAGCGCCCCAATCCGCCGAGAGTTGTGGCCGTGCCCGTTTCCGAGGCCCCCGTGATGTGCGCTCGCACTTCCCCCGTATGCCAGCAAACTCCGCGCTCGCTACCGCGTCCAGGGTTTGTGGGGCCCGGCTTGTGGCTTCTCTGTGGGAGTGGCGAGAATTCACATGACGGCAACGTGGGCCCGTACGATCTCGCCATGGCCAAGGCACCCGTACTCACGCCGCGGGCGGACGATTTCCCCCGCTGGTACCAGGATCTGATCAGCAAGGCCGAGCTGGCCGACAACGGCCCGGTGCGCGGCTCCATGGTCATCCGACCGTACGGGTACGGCATTTGGGAGCGGATGCAGGCCGAGATGGACGCCCGGATCAAGGAGACGGGTACCGAGAACGCCTACTTCCCGCTGCTGATCCCGCAGTCCTACCTCGCCCGCGAGGCCGACCACGTCGAGGGCTTCGCGCCCGAGCTGGCCGTGGTCACGCACGGCGGCGGCAAGGAGTTGGAGGAGCCCGCGGTCGTCCGGCCCACCTCCGAGATGATCATCAACGAGTACTTCTCGAAGTGGGTGCAGAGCTACCGCGACCTGCCCCTGCTGATCAACCAGTGGGCGAACGTGGTCCGTTGGGAGCTGCGCCCCCGCCTCTTCCTCCGTACGAGCGAGTTCCTCTGGCAGGAGGGCCACACGGCGCACGCGACCTACGAGGAGGCGCGCGACTTCGCCGCGCACATCCACCGCCAGGTGTACGAGGACTTCATGGTCAACGTCCTCGCGATGGACGTCGTACCGGGCCGCAAGACGGTCAAGGAGCGGTTCGCGGGCGCGATCAACACCCTCACCCTCGAAGGGATGATGGGCGACGGCAAGGCGCTGCAGATGGCGACCAGTCACGAGCTGGGCCAGAACTTCGCCAAGGCCTTCAACACCCAGTACCTGTCCAAGGAGGGCAAGCAGGAACTGGTCTGGCAGACCTCCTGGGGCTCCACCACCCGCATGATCGGCGCCCTGGTGATGATGCACGGCGACGACGACGGACTCCGGGTGCCGCCGCGGCTGGCGCACATCCAGGTCGTCGTTCTCGCGATCAAGGGCGACGAGGCGGTTCTGGCCAAGGTCCGCGAGCTCGGGGCCCGGCTGAAGGCGGCGGGCGTCCGCGTCCGCGTCGACGACCGCACGGACGTCCCCTTCGGGCGTCGGGCCGTCGACTGGGAGCTCAAGGGCGTACCCGTACGGATCGAGGTCGGGCCCCGTGACCTGGAGAACGGCACCGCGATGCTGGCCCGCCGGATCCCGGGAGGCAAGGAGCCGGTGGCGATCGACTCCCTCGTAGAGCTGCTTCCCGTCATCCTTGAGGAGGACCAGGCGCTGCTGCTGAAGCAGTCCCGCGAGCGGCGCGAGTCCCGCACCTCCGAGGTGTCGACGATCGGGGAGGCCGTCGAGGCCGCCACCGCCGGCGGCTGGGCGCGCATCCCGTGGGCGGCACTCGGCGAGGAGGGCGAGGCCGAGCTGGCCGAGCACGCCGTCACCGTACGGTGTCTGGTCGCCGAGGACGGGTCGGTACCGGACGCCGACAAGGCACCGGGTAACGTCGCGGTCGTCGCGCGCGCCTACTGAAGCGGCGGCCTCCGGCGGCAGAGCGACCGAAAGGCCTCTTGCGCAACGGCGGACAACAGCTCCCCCGGCGCGCGGACACCGTCTACGCGCCGGGTCGTACGTAGGACTACGCACCAGCTTGGTATGAGCTGTGAGGCTTCTCCGCAGATCAGCGCACCCGCCCTCGTCAGGACGCATCAGCGGCAACTGACGGGTACGTGCAAATTATTTGGGATGCCCCGGAATCGGAACACAGGGGCACTCCGGCTCGTTGTCATTACGTGAGCACGACACAGACACCACCTGTTCTCGCCGCAGAGCTGGCAGAGGCGTGGGCCGACATTCAGCGGTACCACCCCGAACTGCCCGATCTGGCCGCGCCCGAGTCCCTGATCGGAGAGTCGTCGTCCGCCTGCGGACACGAACTCTCCTTCGAGCGACTGCTCCATGAGGCAGTCCATGGCATCGCCGCCTCGCGCGGCGTGCGCGACACGTCCCGTGCCGGCCGCTACCACAACCGCAGATTCCTTGCGATCGCCGAGGAGCTGGGCCTGGACCACCCCGACGAACCGCATCCCAGCAGCGGTTTCTCGCTGGTCCAGCTCAACCCCGAGGCCAAGCGGCGCTACCGGCCGACGATGGAGCGTCTCCAGCGCGCGCTGAAGGCGCACACCGTCGCCACCTCCGCCGACACGTCCCGCACCTTCCGCGGCCCGGCCGCCCGGCACGGCTCGTCCGGCGGGGGCGTCCGCGTCAAGGCGGTGTGCGACTGCGGTCGTAACGTACGGGTCGTCCCGTCGGTGCTGGCCCAGGCGCCGATCGTGTGCGGGGGCTGCGGCAAGCCCTTCCGCATTCCGGAGGTCGTGGGCGCGGCCTGAGGGCGCGGCTGCTCGTGGCAGCCGCACCCCGCAGGGCCGGGTTGCGCACACCCGCGCCGGTCACCTCCCGGCGCCGGGTGTCGCTTCCGCATGGGCCGGGGCGTGCGGGGGCATGCTCCCCGGTCGGGCGAACCGCCAGGGTGTGGCACAATGGCTAGCTGTACTCGACAGCCGCACAGGAACCCTCTCGCCTCCGGCTGACGCGTCCATCGGGCACTCGGGTACCGCAACCCCACGCGGCAATCTCGCCGTGCCCAACCACGTCAAAACCAGGAGAACCCACTCCCGTGGCAGTCAAGATCAAGCTGAAGCGTCTGGGCAAGATCCGTTCGCCTCACTACCGCATCGTCGTCGCCGACTCCCGTACCCGCCGTGATGGCCGGGCCATCGAGGAGATCGGTCTGTACCACCCGGTGCAGAACCCCTCGCGCATCGAGGTCGACACGGACCGCGCGCAGTACTGGCTGGGTGTCGGCGCGCAGCCGACCGAGCCCGTCCTCGCCATCCTGAAGCTCACCGGCGACTGGCAGAAGTTCAAGGGCCTGCCGGCCCCGGCTCCGCTGCTCGTGGCCGCGCCGAAGGCCGCGCGTCCCGTGTTCGACGCCCTCGGTGGCGACGACGCGAGCAAGGGTGAGGCCATCACCCAGAAGAAGAAGGCTGACAAGAAGGACGAGGCTGCGGCCGAGTCCGAGTCGTCCGAGGCCTGAGCATGCTCGAGGAGGCTCTTGAGCACCTCGTGAAGGGCATCGTCGACAACCCTGACGATGTGCAGGTCGCCTCGCGCGACCTGCGTCGCGGGCGCGTGCTGGAGGTCCGGGTGCACCCCGACGACCTCGGCAAGGTGATCGGTCGCAACGGCCGCACCGCTCGCGCTCTGCGCACCGTCGTGGGCGCCATCGGCGGCCGAGGCGTCCGCGTCGACCTCGTCGACGTGGACCACGTCCGCTGACGTTCGTGGATCACATCCACTGACGTCTATCGCAAACCGGCTCGGGCCGGGGAGGGCCTGCGGGCCGTCCCCGGCCCGTCGTCGTACTACAGGAGATCAAGCACAGTGCAGCTGGTAGTCGCTCGTATCGGCCGCGCCCACGGCATCAAGGGCGAGGTCACCGTCGAGGTACGCACCGACGAGCCGGAACTCAGGCTCGCCCCCGGAGCCGTCCTGGCCACCGAACCCGCCGCCACCGGCCCCCTGACCATCGAGACCGGCCGGGTCCACAGCGGCCGTCTCCTCCTGCGCTTCGAGGGTGTCAGCGACCGCACCGGCGCCGAGGCCCTGCGCAACACCCTCCTGATCGCCGAGATCGACCCGGAGGAGCTGCCGGAGGAGGAGGACGAGTACTACGACCACCAGCTGATGGACCTGGACGTCGTCACCAAGGACGGCACCGAGGTCGGCCGGATCACCGAGATCTCGCACCTGCCCTCCCAGGACCTCTTCATCGTCGAGCGGCCCGACGGCAGCGAGGTGATGATCCCGTTCGTCGAGTCGATCGTCATCGAGATCGACCTGGAGGAGCAGCGCGCGGTCATCGACCCGCCGCCCGGCCTGATCGACGACCAGGCGGAGATCGCCTCCTCCCGGGAGGAGGCGTAATGCGGCTCGACGTCGTCACGATCTTCCCCGAGTACCTCGAACCGCTGAACGTCTCCCTCGTCGGCAAGGCACGCGCGCGTGGACAGCTGAATGTGCACGTGCATGATCTGCGCTCCTGGACGTACGACCGCCACAACACGGTCGACGACACTCCCTACGGCGGCGGCCCCGGCATGGTCATGAAGACCGAGCCCTGGGGCGACGCCCTGGACACCGTCCTGGCCGACGGCTACGAGACGGGCTCCGGCGCGCCCGCGCTCATCGTGCCCACGCCCAGCGGCCGGCCCTTCACCCAGGAACTCGCCGTGGAGCTCTCCGAGCGCCCCTGGCTGGTCTTCACGCCCGCCCGCTACGAAGGCATCGACCGGCGGGTCATCGACGAGTACGCGACCCGCATGCCCGTCTACGAGGTATCCATCGGCGACTACGTACTCGCCGGCGGCGAGGCGGCCGTCCTGGTCGTCACGGAGGCCGTGGCGCGGCTCCTGCCAGGGGTCCTGGGCAACGCCGAGTCCCACCGCGACGACTCCTTCGCGCCCGGGGCCATGGCCAACCTCCTGGAGGGGCCGATCTACACCAAGCCGCCCGCCTGGCGCGGCCGGGAGATCCCGGACGTGCTGCTCAGCGGCCACCACGGGAAGATCGCCCGCTGGCGGCGCGACGAGGCGCTGAAGCGCACAGCCGCCCACCGGCCCGACCTGATCGAGCGCTGCGAGCCCAAGGCCTTCGACAAGAAGGACCGCGAGATGCTCTCGATCCTGGGCTGGGCACCGGACCCGGCGGGGGAGCCGTACGGCCGATTTTGGCGCAGGCCGGACGGCGTGGAAGAATAGGTCGCTGTTGTGCGTCGTCCGGCGTGCGCCCCTGCCACAGGGGGACATGACGCCCGCCCCGACACGGACAGCATCCTTCACCTCACCTAACTCCCGTCGGTGACCTGTGGCATCGATGAAGAAAGCAGACGAAATGTCCCACCTGCTCGACATCGTCGACGGCGCCTCGCTGCGCACCGACATCCCGGCCTTCCGCCCGGGTGACACCGTCAACGTCCACGTCCGCGTCATCGAGGGCAACCGCTCCCGTGTGCAGCAGTTCAAGGGCGTAGTCATCCGTCGCCAGGGCGCCGGTGTCCGCGAGACCTTCACGGTCCGCAAGGTCTCGTTCTCCGTCGGCGTGGAGCGCACCTTCCCGGTGCACACCCCGATCGTCGAGAAGATCGAGCTCGTGACCCGTGGTGACGTCCGTCGCGCGAAGCTGTACTACCTCCGTGACCTGCGCGGCAAGGCCGCGAAGATCAAGGAGAAGCGCGACAACTGAGCTTGATACGGGGTTCATATCGGGGCCGGATAACATCTGGCTCCGATGGACACCGAAGCACAGCCGACGGAGCGCGACCGCTCCTCCCGCCCTTCCGACTCCGAGGACACCTCGGACACCGAAGGACCGGAGGGGCGGTCGCGTTTCGCGTTGGTGTCGCGTGTCGCCGAGTGGCTGCCCGGCGGCCGGATCACCCTGACTGCCCTGGTCTGTCTGGTGTTTCTGCTGCTGCTCAACACCTTCTTGCTGCAGCCATTCCAAATTCCTAGCGGATCCATGGAATCCGGATTGAGGATCGGCGACCGCGTTCTCGTAAATAAGTTGGCGTACCGTTTTGGTGCTCATCCGCGGCGCGGCGACATCGTCGTGTTCGACGGAACCGGCTATTTCGGGGACGCCGACTACATCAAGCGCGTTGTGGGTGTGGGGGGAGACCACGTGGTCTGCTGCGACGAGAAGGGGAGGCTCCAGGTGAACGGGCGGTCGGTCGACGAGACGGCGTTCCTGTACCCCGGGGACACTCCGTCCAGCGTGCCGTTCGACGTGGTCGTGCCCTCCGGCACGCTCTTCGTCCTCGGTGACCACCGCAGCGACTCAAGCGACTCCCGGGATCACCTGGGCGACCCGGGCGGAGGCATGATTCCCGTTGGTGACGTCATCGGACGAGCCGATTGGATCGTCTGGCCCGCCGGGCACTGGACCCGACTCGTCCGACCCGGGGCCTACGCGCGCGTACCCGCCGCGGACGGTGCCCATGGGTAACCGCGGCAAACCGCGCGGCGCGACGCCGCCGGGCGGCTCCTTCGGGAACGAGAATCTGCTGCCG
>NZ_JAWOAI010000513.1:0-6769 GCF_033194735.1 Streptomyces sp. W16 | reverse complement strand
CGCTGGTGGCGCCGCCCGACCCGGTCGCCGCGACCGCCGTCGCCGGGCAACTCGGGCTGCCGCGGCGGCTGGTGTCGATCCTGGAGGGCGAGGGCCTCTTCAACGACGTCACGGCCATCGTGCTCTACCACGTGGCGATCGCCGCCGCCGTCAGCGGGAGCTTCGACTTCTGGCGCGCCGGGCTCGACTTCGTGCTGTCCGCCGTCGTCGCCGTGGCGATCGGCCTGGCCCTGGGGTGGGCCGCGAACAAGCTGATGTCACTGCTCGACGACGCCACCCTGCAGATCGGGCTCACCCTCCTGGTGCCGTACGCCTCGTATGTCCTGGCCGACGAACTGCACGGCTCCGGAGTGCTCGCCGTGCTCACCACCGCGCTGTTCCTCGCCGAGTACGCCCTCGGTGCCGACGACGTGCTGACCCGGCTCGCCGGGGCGACCGTGTGGGACGTGGTGGACACGCTGGTCACCGGGGTGGCCTTCGGGCTCATCGGGCTCGAACTGCACAACGCGATCCGTACGGCGTCCGGGCGTTGGGGCGAGATGCTCGGCTGGGCCGCCGCGATCGTCGGCGTCGTCGTGGTCGTACGGCTGGCGTGGCTGCTGCCGGCGACCTGGCTGACCAAACGGCTGCACGCCAAGCGGGACTACGACGAGGAGATCCCGACGTCCTGGCGGGAGACCGTGATCATGTGGTGGGCGGGGATGCGCGGGGTGGCGTCCGTCGCCCTGGCGCTGGCGATCCCGCTGACCATGGACGACGGGTCGGCGTTTCCCGACCGGGACGAGATCGTGTTCATCGCCTTCGGGGTGATCATGGCGACGCTGGTCCTCCAGGGGCTCACGCTGCCGTGGCTGGTGAAGCGGCTCGGGGTACGGGCCGACACTGACAGCGAGAAGGCGTTCGAGAAGGAGCTCGCGGTGCGGGCGGCGAAGGCCGCGAAGCGGCGGCTGCGGGAGATCGAGGACGTGGAGGAACTGCCGGAGGAGGTGTCCGAGCAGTTGCTGCGGAGGGCCTTCGACATCGGGGTGCGGATCTCTCCGGAGGTGGGGGACGGGGAGCGGCGGGAGGCCTACGAGAAGCGGGTGAAGCGGGTGAAGCGGATGCGGCGGATCCAGGGGGAGATGATGAGCGCGGCTCGGCATGAGGTGCTGGCGGCGCGGAACGAGCCGGGGGCGGATCCGGAGATCGTGGACCGGGTGCTTCGGCATCTCGATGTGCGTAGTTTGCGGTGAGTCTCCCACCCGCGCACCACCCGTTCACTGTCGGCCGAGAGGCGAGCGTTTCCCGTGGGGGCCGAGCGCCGTCGGCGGCCGCGGGTTGAATTCCCTCGTGCTCGCCCTCGCCTTCTTTGTAGGCTCGCCCCATGGCACGCAACGTCGTAATCAGTGGTGGTGGAACGGGAATTGGGCTCGCCGCGGCGCATGTCTTCGCGGCCCACGGGGATCGGGTGCTGCTGCTCGGGCGGCGGCGTGAGGTGCTGGAGAAGGCCGGGGTGCCGGGGGCGCTGACGTATGCCGGGGATCTGAGTGAGCCCGAAGTGGTGCGCGGCGTCGCGCGGTTCGTCGCCGAGGAGTTCGGCACCGTGGATGTGCTGGTGCACAGCGCGGGTGGCAACGGGACCCTGGAACCGGAGAGCGGCAGCGGCGACGCGCTGGACGCCGTCGCACACAACTGGACCGTCAACTTCCGCATCAACACCCTGAGCGCCGCGCTGCTCACCGAGGCCCTGAAGCCGCGGCTCGCGGAGCCGGGCGGGCGGGTGCTGTTCGTCAGTTCCATCGCCGCGTACCGGGGGTCGGGGAGCGGGGCGTACGGCGCGGCCAAGGCCGCGTTGCATCCGTACGCCCATGATCTGGCCCGGGATCTCGGGCCGCGCGGCATCACCGTGAACGTGGTCGCGCCCGGGTACATCGAGGACACCGAGTTCTTCGGTCCCGAGATCGCGGAAGCCCGGCGTGAGCGAATGATCCGGGACACCTCGACCGGGCGGGCCGGTACCCCCGGGGACATCGCCGCGACCCTGCACTGGCTCGCCTCGCCTGCCGCGGGGCATGTCACCTCGCAGGTGATTCAGGTCAATGGCGGGGCTGAGCGGGGGCGTTGAGGGGCGTGCCGGACAGGTAGTTGGTTGGCCGCGGCGCCGTCTCGGCTGGGCGCGCCCCGCGGCGGAGCCGCTGATGAATACAGCCCCGCGCCCCTGAAGGGCGAGGGCGTCGCGGTTCCGGAGACGCCCACCGCGTCACCCGCGCCCCGCACCCGGCGGCTCATGCGCCGCCCGCCCCGCACCCCCGTTGGGTGACGTGTCCTCGCCCGGTACCGGTGCCGCGTCCGCCGTGTTGACGCGGGGCAGGGCGTACGGATGCTCCACGTACAGCCAGCGGATCATCTGCTCGCGGACCGTGACCCGTACCGTCCAGATGTCGTCCGCGTCCTTCGCCGTGACCAGCGCCCGCACCTCCATGGTGTTCGGGGTGGTGTCGGTGACGACCAGGCCGTAGCTGCGGCCGTCCCAGGCCGGGCAGGCGCGCAGGATTTCGCGGAGCTGTTCGCGCATCGCGTCGACGGGGGCCGAGTGGTCGACCTGGAAGTAGACGATGCCGGTCATCTGCGGGGTGCCGCGCGACCAGTTCTCGAACGGCTTGGACGTGAAGTACGACACCGGCATGGTGATCCGGCGCTCGTCCCAGGTCCGTACCGTCAGGAAGGTCAGGGTGATCTCCTCGATCGTGCCCCACTCGCCGTCCACGACCACGGTGTCGCCGATGCGGACCATGTCACCGAAGGCGATCTGCAGCCCGGCGAAGAGGTTGGCGAGCGTCGACTGCGCGGCGACACCGGCGACGATGCCGAGGACGCCCGCCGAGGCCAGCAGCGAGGCACCGGCCGCGCGCATCGCGGGGAAGGTGAGCAGCATCGCGGCTACCGCCACCACGCCGACGATCGCGGCGACCACCCGCGTGATCAGTGTCACCTGGGTCCGGACCCGGCGGACCCGGGCCGCGTCGCGGGAGGCGCGGGCGTAGCGCGCGTACGACGACTCCACGATCGCCGCCGCGACCCGGATCATCAGCCAGGCGGTGGCGCCGATCAGCACCAGGGTCAGGGTCTGACCGATGCCGACCCGGTGCTCCTCCAGCAGTTGCGCCTGGTCGTAGGAGCCTCTGAGGAAGGCCGCGCAGAGCACGAGTTGGTAGGGCACTCGGCCGCGGCGCAGCAGGCCCCACAGCGAGGTGTCGTCGTGCCGGGCGTCCGCCTTGCGCAGCAGCAGGTCGGTGACCCAGCCGATGAGCAGCGTGAGGACGACGGAGCCGCCGATGACGATCAGCGGGCGCAGTACGTTCTCCATGTGTCCGACCGTACTGGCACGATGGCTTCATGAACATCATGCTCTTCCACTCGACGTACGGACTCCGGCCGGCGGTGCGCGAGGCCGCCGACCGGCTGCGCGCCGCGGGCCACGAGGTGTGGACGCCGGACCTCTTCGAGGGGCATACGTTCGAGTCGGTCGAGGAGGGCATGACCTTCAACGACGGGATCGGGAAGGACGAGTTGCTGAAGCGGGCTGTGCTCGCCGCCGCCCCCTATTCGGAGCGCGGGCTCGTCTACGCCGGGTTCTCGCTCGGCGCCTCCGTCGCCCAGACCCTCGCCCTCGGCGACGAGAAGGCCCGCGGGCTGCTGCTCCTGCACGGCACCTCGGACATCGCGGCCAACGCCTCCGTCGACGACCTGCCGGTCCAGCTGCATGTCGCCGAGCCGGACCAGTTCGAGACGGACGACTGGCTCAGTTCCTGGTATCTGCAGATGGGCAAGGCGGGCGCGGATGTGGAGATCTACCGGTACGCCGGAGCCGGTCACCTGTACACCGACCCCGGCCTCCCGGACTACGACGAGGAGGCGGCCGAGGCCACCTGGCGGGTGGCGCTCGGCTTCCTGGACAGCCTGTAGTTAGACGGGGTCGTAGGTCCGCTCCACCTTCTGTGTGCCGCTGCGCGTGCGGTACGAGCGCTCCCAGGACGAGGTCGCGGTGGCCGAGGTGCGGTCGGACAGGACGTAATAGTCCATCTGCGCGCGCTCGGCGGTGATGTCGAGGACGCCGTAGCCGTGGCGGTCCGTGTCGACCCAGTGGACGTGCCGGTTGGCGAGCTCGATGAGCGGGGCGGCGAGCGCGGAGACCGTGCCCTCGGGCACCTTCACTATGTCGTCGAGGTTGTCGGAGGTCACCGAGGTGATCACGAACTCCGTTGCCGCGGACGGCGAGAGCGGGTACGTTCCGGCGTCCACCGGCACGTCGTTGGCCCAGGACATGTGGATGTCGCCGGTGAGGAAGACCGTGTTGCCGATCGCGTTCGAGCGCAGATGGGCGAGGAGTTCACGGCGGTCGTCGGTGTAGCCGTCCCACTGGTCGGTGTTGACGCCGATGCCGTCCTGCGGCAGGTCCAGCAGCTTGGCGAGCGGCTTGAGCAGGTCGGCGGTGAGCGAACCGATGACGAACGGCGCGATCATCACCGAGTTGCCGACGAGGCGCCACTTGGTGTCCGACGCCTTCAACCCGGCCTTCAGCCAGTCGAGTTGGGCGCGGCCCGTGATCGTACGGTCCGGGTCGTCGACCGAACCGCTGCCCGAACTCGCCTGCTGCGAACGGAAGGAGCGCAGGTCGAGGAGCGAGAGGTCGGCCAGCTTGCCGAAGCGCAGGCGGCGGTAGGTGGTGCCCGCGATCGCCGGGCGGACCGGCATCCACTCGAAGTAGGCCTGTTTCGCGGCGGCTTGACGGGCCGTCCAGGTGCCCTCGGCCCCCTCGGTGTGGTTGACCGCGCCGCCCGACCAGGCGTTGTCCGCGAACTCGTGGTCGTCCCAGATCGCGACGACCGGCGCCTTCAGATGCAGCGCCTGGAGGTCGGGGTCGGTCTTGTACTTGCCGTGCCGGATGCGGTAGTCGGCGAGCGTGATGATCTCGTTGGTCGGCGCGTGCTGCCGTACGACCGTGCCGCGCGCCGCGTACTCGCCCGACTTGTACTCGTAGATGTAGTCGCCCAGGTGCAGCCACGCGTCGAGGTCGCCCCGGGCCGCGAGATGGCGGTACGAGGAGAAGTAGCCCGCCTCCCAGTTGGCGCAGGTGACGACGCCGAAGCGGAGGCCGGAGACGTTCGCGTCCGCCGCCGGCGCGGTGCGGGTGCGCGCCGCCGGGGAGTCGGTGCCGCCGGCCGAGAAGCGGAAGAAGTAGTCGGTGGCCGGCGCCAGGCCGCGGATGTCGGCCTTCACGGTGTGGTCGGAGGCGGCGGTCGCGGTGAGCGAGCCCTTGGAGACGATGTTGGTGAACGCCTTGTCGGTGGCGACGGTCCAGCTCACCTCGGTGTCCGGGCCGAGCCCCGAACCCGGGACCGCCTCGGCGGTGGGCGTCACCCGGGTCCACAGCAGGACGCCGTCCGGGAGCGGGTCCCCGGAGGCGACGCCGTGCAGGAAGGCGGGGGCCTCGGTGGCTGCCCCGGCGGGCAGCGCGGCGATCAGCGGGCCGGCCAGGACGGCGGTGGCGGCCGCGGCCTTGACGACCGTACGGCGGCGCGGGGAGGGCGAGTTGACGCTCTCGGGTGCTCTGTATCGACTGGTCACGAGCGATTAGGTTACTGATCAGTATTAACGACAGCGGGCGAACTCGTAAAAGTTCGCCCGCTGTTGTACCGCGCGTCTCACAAGGAGGTGTTCGGGTGGCTCAGGCCTTGAGGGCCGCCGTGATCGCCGTGGTGAAGTCGGCCACCGACATCGGCGCGTTCGTGCCGTCCGAGCCGGTCAGCGTCTTGCCGTCCATCTTCAGGGTCGGCGTGCCGGTCACCCCGCTCTTGTCGAACGTGGCGGACATGTCCAGCGCCCACTTGTCGTAGGTGCCGTCCTTCACGGCCTTCTGGAAGGCCGCGTTGTTCTTCAGGGCGGGGACCGTGTTCGCGACCTTGATCAGGTACGAGTCGTCCTTGAACGTGTCGGTCGTCTCGTCCGGGTGGTACTTCGTCGAGTAGAGCGCGGTCTTGTACTCAAGGAACGCCTCGGGGCTGACGTTCAGCGCGGCACCCATGGCGCTCAGCGCGTTCTTGGAGCCCTCGCCGTTGTCCTTGTTGTCGATGAACGTGGCACCGACGTACTGGATCTTGAACTTGCCGGCGTCGAAGTCGCTCTTCACGGTCGAGCCGACGGTCTGCTCGAACTGGGCGCAGATCGGGCAGCGCGGGTCCTCGTACATGACCAGGGTCTTCTTGGCGGTGCTCTTGCCGAAGACGACCGTCGTGCCGTTGGTGCCGGTGGTGTTGGCCGGCTTGACGAGCTTGTCGTCCTTCGCCGACTCCCAGTAGGAGGGCTTGTTGTTCTGCACGACTGCGTAACCGATGCCGCCGGCTATCGCCAGGACGCCGACGACCGAACAGGCCACGATGATCTGCCGCTTTACCTTGGCGCGCTTGGCCTGGCGCTCGCGCTCCGCGCGCAGCCGCTCACGGGCCTGCGTCTTGGCCGCCGCGCTGTTCCGCTTGCTCATGTTGGTGATCTCCATCAGGGACGCGCATGTGTGGTGCGCGGAATACGTATGGGGGACTGACTACTGGGGGTGCTCGGGCGCGCGGTGCTGTTTCAGACCGCGAGGAGGACCGAGCACGGAGGTCCACGCCGTCCCAGGGAGTGCACCAGCAGCCGCTCACGGGCGGTGGCCGTAGGGCGCGTGGTGCGCGGCAGCCGGCGGACCGCCGGGGTGCGCCGGCCCGTCATCGCGGTGACGGCGAGCAGCAGC
>NZ_JAWOAI010000512.1:0-6802 GCF_033194735.1 Streptomyces sp. W16 | reverse complement strand
GCCCACCGCCGGTCAGCCCGCACGCTCCGGCGGCGGCTCCTCCAACCGCGTCCGCGCCCGCCTCGCGCGCCTCGGCGTCCAGCGCTCGAACCCGTACAACCCGGTCCTGGAGCCCCTGCTGCGGATAGTGCGCAGCAACGACCCGAAGATCGAGACGGCCACCCTCCGCCAGGTCGAGAGCGCCTACCAGGTCGCCGAGCGCTGGCACCGCGGCCAGAAGCGCAAGAGCGGCGACCCGTACATCACGCACCCGCTCGCCGTGACGACGATCCTTGCCGAACTCGGCATGGACCCGGCCACGTTGATGGCGGGTCTGCTGCACGACACCGTCGAGGACACCGAGTACGGCCTCGACCAGCTCCGCCGCGACTTCGGGGACTCGGTGGCCCTCCTCGTCGACGGCGTCACCAAGCTGGACAAGGTCAAGTTCGGCGAGGCCGCGCAGGCCGAGACCGTGCGCAAGATGGTCGTCGCCATGGCCAAGGACCCGCGCGTCCTGGTCATCAAGCTCGCCGACCGCCTGCACAACATGCGCACCATGCGCTACCTCAAGCGCGAGAAGCAGGAGAAGAAGGCGCGCGAGACCCTGGAGATCTACGCGCCGCTCGCCCATCGCCTGGGCATGAACACCATCAAGTGGGAGCTGGAGGACCTCGCCTTCGCGATCCTCTACCCGAAGATGTACGACGAGATCGTCCGGCTGGTGGCCGAGCGGGCACCGAAGCGTGACGAGTACCTGGCCATAGTGACCGACGAGGTCCAGACCGACCTGCGCGCCGCCCGCATCAAGGCGACCGTCACCGGCCGCCCGAAGCACTACTACAGCGTCTACCAGAAGATGATCGTCCGCGGTCGCGACTTCGCCGAGATCTACGACCTGGTGGGCATCCGCGTCCTCGTGGACACCGTCCGCGACTGCTACGCGGCCCTCGGTACGGTGCACGCGCGATGGAACCCGGTCCCCGGCCGGTTCAAGGACTACATCGCGATGCCCAAGTTCAACATGTACCAGTCGCTGCACACGACCGTAATCGGCCCCAACGGCAAGCCTGTTGAGCTCCAGATCCGCACCTTCGACATGCACCGCCGTGCCGAGTACGGCATCGCCGCGCACTGGAAGTACAAGCAGGAGGCCGTCGCCGGCGCCTCCAAGGTGCGCTCGGACCAGCCACGGACCACCGGCAAGGACGACCACCTCAACGACATGGCTTGGCTGCGCCAGTTGCTCGACTGGCAGAAGGAGACCGAGGACCCCGGGGAGTTCCTGGAGTCCCTGCGCTTCGACCTGTCGCGCAACGAGGTCTTCGTCTTCACGCCGAAGGGCGACGTGATAGCGCTGCCGGCGGGCTCCACCCCGGTGGACTTCTCGTACGCGGTGCACACCGAGGTCGGCCACCGGACCATAGGAGCACGGGTCAACGGCCGCCTCGTACCGCTCGAATCCACCCTGGACAACGGCGACTTGGTGGAGGTCTTCACCTCCAAGGCACCCGGCGCAGGCCCCTCCCGGGACTGGCTCGGCTTCGTCAAGTCGCCGCGCGCCCGCAACAAGATCAGAGCCTGGTTCTCCAAGGAGCGCCGCGACGAGGCGATCGAGCAGGGCAAGGACGCCATCGCCCGCGCGATGCGCAAACAGAACCTGCCGATCCAGCGCATCCTCACCGGCGACTCCCTCGTCACGCTCGCGCACGAGATGCGCTACCCCGACATCTCCTCGCTGTACGCGGCGATCGGCGAGGGCCATGTCGCCGCGCAGAACGTCGTACAGAAGCTGGTGCAGGCGCTCGGTGGCGAGGAGGCGGCCACCGAGGAGATCGACGAGAGCGTGCCGCCGACGCCCGGCCGTGGCCGCAAGCGCCGGACGAACGCGGACCCGGGTGTCGTCGTCAAGGGCGTCGACGACGTGTGGGTCAAACTGGCCCGTTGTTGTACGCCCGTCCCCGGCGACCCCATCATCGGTTTCGTCACGCGGGGTAGCGGCGTATCGGTTCACCGCAGCGACTGCGTCAACGTGGAGTCACTGTCCCGCGAACCCGAGCGCATCCTCGAAGTCGAGTGGGCGCCCACCCAGTCCTCGGTCTTCCTGGTCGCCATCCAGGTGGAGGCCCTGGACCGCTCCCGGCTCCTCTCGGACGTCACCCGCGTCCTGTCCGACCAGCACGTCAACATCCTCTCCGCGGCCGTCCAGACCTCCCGCGACCGCGTCGCCACCTCCCGCTTCACCTTCGAGATGGGCGACCCCAAGCACCTGGGCCACGTCCTGAAGGCGGTCAGGGGAGTGGAGGGCGTCTACGACGTCTACCGCGTGACGTCGGCGCGCAACAAGTCGTAGAGCGTACGCGGAAGGGGCTCCCGTACGCGATGTACGGGAGCCCCTTCTTCGTGCGTGCCTGCGGGTGTGTCAGCCGCCGAACTCCTGCAAGCCCTTCAGCGCCTGGTCCAGCAGGGCCTGGCGGCCCTCCAGCTCGCGTTCCAGCTTGTCGGCGCGGGAGTTGTTGCCCTGGGTCCGCGCCTGCTCGATCTGGCCCCTGAGCTTGTCGACGGCCGCCTGGAGCTGGCCGGTCAGACCCTCGGCACGCGCGCGTGCCTCCGGGTTCGTCCGGCGCCACTCGGTCTCCTCGGACTCCTGGAGGGCCCGCTCGACCGTGTGCATCCGGCCCTCGACCTTCGGGCGGGAGTCACGCGGCACATGGCCGATGGCCTCCCAGCGCTCGTTGAGCGAGCGGAAGGCGGCGCGGGCGGCCTTGAGGTCCCCGATCGGCAGGAGCTTCTCGGCCTCCTCGGCCAGCTCCTCCTTGAGCTTCAGGTTCTCCGTCTGCTCGGCGTCCCGCTCGGCGAAGACCGAGCTGCGGGCGGCGAAGAAGACGTCCTGTGCGCCGCGGAAGCGGTTCCACAGATCGTCCTCGTGCTCGCGCTGGGCGCGGCCCGCCGCCTTCCAGTCCGCCATCAGCTCGCGGTAGCGCGCGGCCGTCGGACCCCAGTCCGTCGAGGCCGACAGACCCTCGGCCTCGGCGACCAGCTTCTCCTTGGTCTTGCGGGCCTCCTCGCGCTGCGCGTCCAGCGACGCGAAGTGCGCCTTGCGGCGCTTGGAGAAGGCCGACCGGGCGTGCGAGAAGCGGTGCCACAGCTCGTCGTCCGACTTGCGGTCCAGACGCGGCAGACCCTTCCAGGTGTCCACCAGCGCGCGCAGCCGCTCACCGGCGGCCCGCCACTGGTCGGACTGCGCCAGCTCCTCCGCCTCGACGACCAGCGCCTCCTTGGAGTGCCTGGCCTCGTCGGACTGCTTGGCGCGCTGCTGCTTGCGCTCCTCGCGGCGCGCCTCGACGGTCTCCACGAGCTTGTCGAGCCGGACCCGCAGCGCGGCGAGGTCGCCGACCGCGTGGTGGGCGTCGACCTGCTCGCGCAGATGGTCGACGGCGGCCTGCGCGTCCTTCGCCGACAGGTCGGTGGTCTTCACGCGCTTTTCGAGGAGGCCGATCTCGACAACCAGGCCCTCGTACTTGCGTTCGAAGTAGGCCAGCGCCTCGTCAGGGGAGCCGGCCTGCCAGGAACCGACGACCTGCTCGCCGTCGGCCGTACGCACGTACACGGTCCCCGTCTCGTCGACGCGTCCCCACGGGTCGCTGCTCACAGCGCCTCCTCCACATGATGCCTGCACAGGGCCTCTGTGCCCCCGGGCATCGTCCACAGTTTCGTCACGGCCAACATAGGCGACCGGCGGGTTGCCTGTCCGCATCCCGCGCGACCGAAAATTCACTGCCGACGGTCAGGATTTCGTCACGGTCGCCTTGTTGATCACGATGGTCGCGTTCGGGGCGGTGTTCCCCGTCGTGGGGTCGGCGGCCTGCGCCCCAGCTGCGGCGATCTTCTTCAGGACCTTCATCCCGGAGGCCGAGATGGTACCGAACGGGGTGTAGTCGGCCGGGAGCTGACTGTCCTGGTAGACGAGGAAGAACTGGCTGCCGCCGGTGTTGCGGCCCTTGCCCGTGGAGGCGTCGTAGGTGTTCGCCATCGCCACCGTGCCCGCCGGGTAGGTGCCGCCCTTGAGGCTCGTGTCCTTCAGGTTCTCGTCCGGGATCGTGTAGCCGGGACCGCCGCTGCCCGTGCCCGTCGGGTCGCCGCACTGCAGCACGTAGATGCCGCTGGTGACGAGCCGGTGGCACTTCGTGTGGTCGAAGAAGCCCTTGCCCGCAAGGAAGCTGAACGAGTTCACGGTGTGCGGCGCGGCCGACGTCTTCAGCGCGATGTCGATGTCACCGCAGGTCGTCGCCAGCTTCATCGTGTACTTCGCCGACTTGTCGATCGTGACCGCCGGCTCCTTCTTCCAGGTCGCCGTCTTGATCTTGCCGGCCGCCGGCTTCGCGCACGGGTCCGGCGCCTTGCTCGTCGCCGAGGCGCTGGGCGTTACGTCCGCGCTCGCGTTGGACTTGTCGTCGTCCTTCATGACCCCGGTCGTGTACAGCGCCACACTGCCGATCACGATCACGCCGAGCACCGACGCGATCACCGAGTTGCGCACACGCGCCTTGCGCCGAGCGGCCGTGCGCCGCTGCTGCTGCCGCAAGAACTTCTCTCGCGCGAGCTGCCGCTTCCGCTGTTCCTGGGTGACCACCGGATTCTCTCCTCATGCGTCTCGTACGTCGACTGGGACGCGTGCGTCTTGTGAGCCGACCGCCTGCGTGTGCCCCGTACCGTATATGGGTTCGCTGAGGATTCGGCAGCGCCGGTAGGCTCTGACCACTGACGCAGGGATCCTTATCCCCTCCCGTATCGACACAACGAAGGACGATCGTGCTCATTGCCGGGTTCCCCGCCGGGGCCTGGGGGACGAACTGTTATCTCGTCGCCCCCGCCGCCGGTGAGGAGTGCGTGATCATCGACCCGGGCCATCAGGCCGCCCAGGGAGTCGAGGAAGCGCTCAGGAAGCATCGGCTCAAGCCCGTCGCGGTCGTCCTCACCCATGGCCACATCGACCATGTGGCCTCGGTCGTCCCGGTGTGCGGCGCGCACGACGTGCCGGCCTGGATCCACCCCGAGGACCGGTTCATGATGAGCGACCCCGAGAAGGCGCTCGGCCGCTCGATCGGGATGCCGCTGATGGGCGAGCTGACCGTGGGGGAGCCCGACGAGGTCAAGGAGCTGACCGACGGCGCGCGGCTGGAGCTGGCGGGACTGGAGTTCTCGGTCGCCCATGCGCCCGGCCATACCAGGGGGTCGGTGACCTTCCAGATGCCCGAGAACACGGAGATCCCCTCTGTGTTCTTCTCCGGGGATCTGCTCTTCGCCGGCTCCATCGGACGCACCGACCTGCCCGGCGGCTCCCACGCCGAGATCCTCGACTCGCTGGCCCGTGTGTGCCTGCCGCTCGACGACTCGACCGTGGTGCTGTCCGGCCACGGCCCCCAGACGACCATCGGCCAGGAGCGCGCCACCAATCCGTATCTGCGAGAGGTGGCCGCAGGCCGCCAGGAGCGCAGCAGCTCGGACGCTCCCCGACGAGGAATGTGACGAGAGACTTTCGTGAGCACCTTTCAGGCCCCCAAGGGCACGTACGACCTGATCCCGCCGGAGTCGGCCAAGTACCTCGCCGTGCGCGAGGCGATCGCCGCCCCGCTGCGCAACTCCGGCTACGGCTACATCGAGACGCCCGGCTTCGAGAACGTCGAGCTCTTCGCGCGCGGTGTCGGTGAGTCCACCGACATCGTGACCAAGGAGATGTACGCCTTCGAGACCAAGGGCGGAGACCAGCTCGCACTGCGTCCCGAGGGCACGGCTTCCGTGCTGCGCGCGGCACTTGAGGCCAACCTGCACAAGCTGGGCAACCTCCCGGTCAAGCTCTGGTACTCGGGCTCCTACTACCGCTACGAGCGCCCCCAGAAGGGCCGTTACCGCCACTTCTCCCAGGTCGGCGCCGAGGCGATCGGTGCGGAAGACCCGGCGCTGGACGCCGAGTTGATCATCCTGGCGGACCAGGCGTACCGCTCGCTGGGCCTGCGGAACTTCCGCATCCTCCTCAACAGCCTGGGCGACAAGGAGTGCCGCCCGGTCTACCGGGAGGCGCTGCAGACCTTCCTCCGGGGCCTGGACCTCGACGAGGAGACCCTGCGCCGCGCGGACATCAACCCGCTCCGGGTCCTGGACGACAAACGCCCGGACGTCCAGAAGCAGTTGACGGACGCCCCGCTGCTGCGCGACTACCTGTGCGACGCGTGCAAGGCATACCACGAGGAGGTCCGCGAGCTGATCACGGCGGCGGGCGTCGCTTTCGAGGACGACCCGAAGCTGGTCCGCGGCCTGGACTACTACACCCGCACCACCTTCGAGTTCGTCCACGACGGCCTGGGCTCCCAGTCCGCGGTGGGCGGCGGCGGTCGGTACGACGGCCTGTCCGAGATGATCGGCGGCCCCGCACTGCCCTCCGTGGGCTGGGCGCTGGGCGTCGACCGCACGGTGCTGGCCCTGGAGGCGGAGGGCGTCGAACTCCAACTCCCCGCGCTCACCAGCGTGTTCGCCGTCCCGCTCGGCGAGGAGGCCCGCCGCGTCCTGTTCGCCAAGGTGACGGAGCTGCGCAAGCTGGGCATCGCGGCCGACTTCTCCTACGGCGCCAAGGGCCTCAAGGGCGCCATGAAGAACGCCAACCGCAGCGGGGCTCGCTACACGATCGTCGCCGGTGAGCGTGATCTGGCCGAAGGCGTCGTGCAGCTGAAGGACATGGAGTCCGGCGATCAGACGGCGGTCGGGGTCAACGAGATCGTGGCGGAACTGGAATCGAAGCTGGGCTGAGGTGGGTTGGGGGCGGGGG
>NZ_JAWOAI010000511.1:0-6823 GCF_033194735.1 Streptomyces sp. W16 | reverse complement strand
CGCACGCCGGCGCGTGGGCGGTGCGCGTCCACGAGGTGCACGCCACCGCGGACGCCGTACGCGTCGCACGCGCCGTCGAGGGAGCGCGTGCCACCGGCGCCCGCACGGCTTCGCACACCAGCTCCGAGGGAGCCCGGTGAGCGCCCCCCACACCGACGTCGAGCAGGTCGAACTCGCCAACACCGCGTTCTACGAGACCCTGGAACGCGGCGACTTCGACGAGCTGTCCGCGCTCTGGCTCACCCCGGCCGACCTGGGCGTCGACGAGGAGTACCACGACCCCGCGGACACCGGCGTGATCTCCTGCGTGCACCCGGGCTGGCCGGTGCTCACCGGGCGCGGCGAGGTCCTGAGGTCGTACGCGCTGATCATGGCGAACACCGACTACATCCAGTTCTTCCTGACCGACGTCCATGTCTCGGTGACCGGCGACACCGCCCTGGTCACCTGCACGGAGAACATCCTCAGCGGCGGCCCTGCCCCCGACGACAGCGACGAACTCGGTCCGCTCGTCGGCCAGCTCGTGGTCGCCACGAACGTGTTCCGGCGCACCCCCGAGGGCTGGAAACTCTGGTCGCACCACGCGTCCCCGGTCCTGGCCGAAAATGACGAGGCCGAAGGCGACGAGTCGCCCTCCTGAGCGGGTAGGCGATCCCGGAGGAGTCGGCCGGAACCCATCAGGACCAAGAAGTGGTTGGAATCACGAACCGGCGGGTAGGGGCGGCTACCGACCCATGAGCCGCCGGGTTCCCCGGGGGAAACGGTCGATGAAACCTGCGGACCCTGACAGCGCCCACGCCCTCGCGGCCCGGCACTGTCAGTGCCCGCAGGTAGATTCGTTCGAGGCCGGTGTACCGCCCGCACCCGGTACGAACCGGCCACCACCGACGATTGCAGGAGTGATTCGCGTGGATCGTGTCGCGCTGAGCGGCCTCAAGGCCCGCGGCTACCACGGCGTGTTCCCCAAGGAGCGCGAAGAGGGCCAGACCTTCATCGTGGACATCGTCCTGGGCCTGGACACCCGGCCTGCCGCCGCCGACGACGACCTGACGAAGACCGTGCACTACGGCATCGTGGCGGAGGAGGTCGTGGCCGTCGTCCAGGGCGAGCCCGTGAACCTCATCGAGACCCTGGCCGAGCGCATCGCGCAGACCTGCCTGAAGCACGAAGGGGTCGAGGAGGTCGAGGTCCGCGTCCACAAACCGGACGCCCCGATCACCGTCCCCTTCGACGACGTGACCGTCACCATCACCCGGAGCCGAGTATGACCTTCTCGTTCACCGAGGGTCACAGCGACCCGACCGTCCAGCCGGTACCCGCCTCCGTAGTACGGCAGGTGGACGCCGCCGACACCACCCTCAGCAACCCCAGGCGCGCCGTCATCTCCATCGGCGCCAACCTCGGCAACCGCCTGGAGACCCTCCAGGGAGCCATCGACGCCCTGGAGGACACCCCCGGCGTCCGCATCAAGGCCGTGTCACCCGTCTACGAGACGGAGCCCTGGGGCGTCGAGCCCGGCAGCCAGCCCTCGTACTTCAACGCGGTCGTCGTCCTCAAGACCACCCTGCCCCCGTCCTCCCTGCTGGAGCGGGCGCACGCGGTCGAGGAGGCCTTCCACCGGGTCCGCGAGGAGCGCTGGGGCGCGCGCACGCTCGACGTCGACATCGTCGCGTACGCAGACGTGGTCTCCGACGACCCGGTCCTGACGCTCCCCCACCCGCGCGCCCACGAGCGGGCCTTCGTGCTCGCCCCCTGGCACGACGTGGAACCCGAGGCGCAGTTGCCCGGCCGCGGCCCGGTCGCCGCCCTCCTGGACGACATCACCCGTGACGGCGTCGCGCCCCGCAAGGACCTGGAACTCCGGCTGCCCGAGTAGTCGTTAAGGTCGAGACGACCACAACGCCCGGACAGGGCACGGGGAGCTGAAGGGACACCGTGAGAGAGCTGCGGATCAGGGTGCTGGCCGGCGTGTTCGCGATCGCCGGAGTGCTGTCCTGGGCGGGGGCCCGCCTGTGGAGCGCGGTGGGGACCCTGCCGAGCGTCCCACTGGCCGCCCCCATCGTCCTCGCCGTGATCGCCGTGGTCCTGCTGGCCACGGCGCTGTCCCTGCGCGCCCGCCTCAAGGCACAGCGCGAGCGCCGCCCCGGCGCCAAGGGCGTCGACCCCCTGATGGCCGCCCGCGCGGTCGTCTTCGGCCAGGCCAGCGCCCTGGTAGCCGCCCTCGTCTCCGGCATGTACGGCGGCACGGGCGCCTATCTCCTGGAGTCCCTGGACATCCCGGCCCGCCGCGACCAGGCCATCTACGCCGGCTTCTCGGTCCTGGCGGGCATCGCGGTAATAGTCGCCGCGATCTTCCTGGAGCGGGTCTGCAAACTCCCGGAGGACGACGACAACAACGCGGCAGGGGCAACGTCGGTCACCTGAGGCGCCCCAAACGGGACTGGGCAACGCCGGTCACCTGAGCGCCCCAAAGGGGCGCGGGGCAGTGTCGATTTGCGGCTCCGCCGCGCGGGCGCGACCAGCCACAACGGACCGCGCCCGACAGCCGACCCCCGCCCGTCCCTGTCCACCCGGCGGAGCGCCTAGCGAGCCATGATCAAGCTCATCGCCTCATTACGCGTAGCCGGATCCCGCAACTGCCCCCGCACCGCCGACGTGATGGTCTTCGCCCCCGGCTTCCGCACACCCCGCATCGACATGCACATGTGCTCGCACTCCACGACGACGATGACACCACGCGGCTCCAGAATCTCCATCAGGGAGTCCGCGACCTGCGTCGTGAGCCGCTCCTGCACCTGAGGCCGCCGCGCATAGACGTCCACCAGCCGCGCCAGCTTCGACAACCCGGTGATCTTGCCGTCGGCGGACGGGATGTACCCGACATGAGCGACCCCGACGAACGGCACCAGATGATGCTCACAGTTGCTCAGGACCTCGATGTCCTTGACCAGGACCATCTCGTCGTGCCCCAGGTCGAACGTCGTCGTCAGCACATCCTCGGGCTTCTGCCACAACCCCGCGAATATCTCCTTGTACGCCCGCGCCACCCGCGCCGGCGTCTCCCTGAGCCCCTCACGGTCCGGGTCCTCGCCGACCGCGATCAGCAGTTCGCGTACGGCGTTCTCGGCGCGCTTCTCGTCGAAGACGCCGATCGTTCCCTCGCCGTCCAGCGTCACGGGGTCGGTCATGGCGGTGCCTCGTTCCTGTGCGGGTCGCGCGTGTGCGGACACACGCCTCAGTTGCGGGCATATGGAAAAGCCGCGCCCCCCAGGCTAAATCCAGGGGGGCGCGGCTTCCATTTCGGGCCGTGTGAGACTCGCGTCAGTTCTCGGGGCGGTCCTCCGGGGCCTTCTCCAGCGTGGGAGAGGACTCGGCGGTCGCACCAGCGGTGATCGCGGGACCCGCGCCGTTCGACCCGTTCGTCAGTGACAGCTCCTTGGGGGAGAGCACCGGCGGGCGGGTGGACGGCGTACGGCGGGAGGAGCCGGTCCAGGAGGGACGGGCCGGACGCCGGACGATGGGAGCGAAGACCTCGGCGATCTGCTCCTTGTTCAGCGTCTCCTTCTCCAGCAGCTGGAGGACGAGCGCGTCGAGCACGTCACGGTTCTCGACCAGGATTTCCCAGGCCTCGTTGTGCGCGTTCTCGATGAGCTTCTTGACCTCTTCGTCGACGAGCGCGGCGACCTCTTCCGAGTAGTCGCGCGGGTGCGACATCTCCCGGCCCAGGAAGGGCTCGGTGTTGTCGCCGCCGAACTTGATCGCGCCGAGGCGCTCGGTCATGCCGTACTGGGTGACCATCGCGCGGGCCGTGGCGGTGGCCTTCTCGATGTCGTTCGCGGCGCCCGTGGTCGGGTCGTGGAAGACCAGTTCCTCGGCCGCGCGTCCGCCCAGCATGTAAGCGAGCTGGTCCAGCATCTCGTTGCGCGTGGTCGAGTACTTGTCCTCTTCCGGCAGGACCATCGTGTAGCCCAGAGCACGGCCTCGGGAGAGGATCGTGATCTTGTGGACCGGGTCGGAGTTCGGGGAAGCCGCCGCGACCAGGGCGTGGCCGCCCTCGTGGTACGCGGTGATCTTCTTCTCCTTGTCCGACATGATCCGGGTCCGCTTCTGCGGGCCCGCGACCACACGGTCGATCGCCTCGTCCAGCATGAAGTTGTCGATCAGCTTGCGGTTGCCTCGGGCGGTGAGCAGGGCGGCCTCGTTCAGGACGTTGCTCAGGTCCGCGCCGGTGAAGCCCGGCGTACGGCGCGCTACGGCCGACAGGTCGACGTCCGGTGCGACCGGCTTGCCCTTCTGGTGGACCTTGAGGATCTCCAGACGGCCCTGCATGTCCGGGCGGTCGACCGCGATCTGGCGGTCGAAGCGGCCGGGGCGCAGGAGGGCCGGGTCGAGGATGTCGGGCCGGTTCGTCGCGGCGATGAGGATCACGCCGCCCTTGACGTCGAAGCCGTCCATCTCGACGAGCAGCTGGTTCAGCGTCTGCTCGCGCTCGTCGTGACCGCCGCCGAGGCCGGCGCCGCGATGGCGGCCGACCGCGTCGATCTCGTCGACGAAGACGATCGCCGGAGCGTTCGCCTTGGCCTGCTCGAACAGGTCACGGACTCGGGAGGCACCGACACCGACGAACATCTCGACGAAGTCGGAACCGGAGATCGAGTAGAAGGGCACCCCGGCCTCGCCGGCGACGGCGCGGGCCAGCAGGGTCTTGCCGGTGCCGGGGGGGCCGTACAGGAGTACGCCCTTGGGGATCTTGGCGCCGACGGCCTGGAACTTCGCCGGCTCCTGGAGGAACTCCTTGATCTCGTGCAGTTCCTCGACGGCCTCGTCGGAGCCCGCGACGTCCGCGAACGTCGTCTTCGGGGTGTCCTTGGTGATGAGCTTGGCCTTGGACTTCCCGAAGTTCATGACTCGGGAGCCGCCGCCCTGCATCTGGTTCATCAGGAACAGGAAGACGACCACGATGAGGACGAAGGGGAGCAGGGACAGCAGGATCCCGACGAAAGCGTTCTGCTTCGTCGGCGACACCGTGTAGCCGTCCGGAATCTGCTTGTCCTGGTACTTGGTCTGCAGCGTGGCCGCGAGGTCCACGCCCTGGTCGCCGATGTAGCTCGCCTGGATCTTGGAGCTGCCGTCGACCTTGGTGCCGCTCTTGAGCGTGACCTTGATGGTCTGTTCGTCGCCGGTGGTGATCTTGGCCGACTCGACCTTGTTGTCATTGATCGCCTGGACGACCTGGCCGGTGTCCACCGTCTTGTAGCCGCCGGACGAGCCGACGACCTGCATCAACACGACCACGGCAAGGACGGCCAGCACGATCCACATGACCGGCCCACGGAAGTATCGCTTCACGTCCATCCATACGGAGCGAATTCGCTCCGTCCCTCCTGCCATAGTGAGTTTGATAAAGACAGTTCTTCTGACCGTACCCCAGCCATGTTGCCCGAAGTCGCACGGGACGGCTGGGAGACGTGTCTGCATGCTCCAACGGCGCGAAACCCGCTGGGGTTCCCGATCGTCTTACAGGGCTTGGGCCGAGTGGCCCTAGCCGCCGTAGACGTGCGGCGCGAGCGTACCGACGAACGGCAGGTTGCGGTACTTCTCCGCGTAGTCGAGGCCGTATCCGACGACGAACTCGTTCGGGATGTCGAAGCCGACCCACTCCACGTCGATGGCGACCTTGGCCGCCTCCGGCTTGCGCAGCAGGGTGCAGATCTTCAACGAGTCGGGCTCGCGGGAGCCGAGGTTGGAGATCAGCCAGGACAGCGTCAGACCGGAGTCGATGATGTCCTCGACGATCAGGACGTGCTTGCCCTTGATGTCGGTGTCGAGGTCCTTGAGGATCCGCACGACACCGGAGGACTGGGTGCCCGCGCCGTACGACGACACGGCCATCCAGTCCATGGTGACGGGGGTGGACAGTGCCCGGGCGAGGTCCGCCATGACCATCACCGCGCCCTTGAGGACGCCGACGAGCAGCAGGTCCTTGCCCGCGTACTCCGCGTCGATCTTCGCGGCGAGCTCCACGAGCTTCGCGTCGATCTCTTCCTTGGTGATGAGCACCGACTGGAGGTCGTCACCCATGTCTTTCGCGTCCACCCGCATCACTTTCGGTCGTCCAACCGGCTACTACCTGGCCCCGCCCCCGGAGGCCCGGAGGGGGTGTCGATTCAGCCTTGCCGAATCACCAGTCTGCCACCCTGGCGCTGGGCGACGACCTTGCCCGGGAGATTGATGGCTCCCTGGCCGCGCCAGCCGGTGATCAGGCGGTCGACTTCCTCGATGTGCCGGGCGAACAGCGAACCGGCCGGGGCGCCCGCCTGGATGGCCGCGCGGCGCAGGATGCGGGGGCGCACGGCGGGCGGCAGGGCGTAGAGCTTGGCGCACTCCAGGAGGCCGGTGGCGTCCCGTACGGAGGCCTCGGCCTGGCTGGCCCAGGTGTCGAGGGCGTCGGCGTCGTCCCGGGAGAGTTGCGCGGTGCGGGCGAGCGCTTCCACGACCCCTTTGCCGAGCGCCTTCTCCAGGGCGGGCAGGCCTTCGTGGCGCAGGCGGGAACGTGTGTACGCGGGGTCGGCGTTGTGCGGGTCGTCCCAGACGGGCAGCGACTGGACCATGCAGGCCTTGCGGGCGGTCTGCCGGTCGAGTTGCAGGAAGGGGCGGCGGTAACGGCCGTCGGCCCCCGAGACCGCGGCCATTCCCGACAGGGAGCGGATGCCCGAGCCGCGGGCGAGGCCGAGCAGGACGGTTTCGGCCTGGTCGTCGCGGGTGTGGCCGAGCAGGACGGCGGCGGCGCCGTGGCGGGCGGCGCAGGCGTCGAGGGCGGCGT
>NZ_JAWOAI010000510.1:0-6824 GCF_033194735.1 Streptomyces sp. W16 | reverse complement strand
CTCGCGGCCGGTTGCGCCGGCGGCTCCTCCCCGGCGACGGGAATCCGCAGCAGGGTCCCGCACGGGCAGCCCAGCTCCGGGTACGGCCACTCGTCCAGACGGCCGCAGGCCTCGCAGCGCACCGCGATCCAGTCCTCGTCCCAGACCCGGTGGCTCACGACCGTGGCCGCGCCGCGCCGATCCAGCGGCGGGGCGACGGGGGCACCGCAGACACAGGGATAGGACGGCGCGGCATAGACGTGCTCACGTCGGCAGGCCGGACAGCGCACCGGCACGCTCTCGGACATGCGCCCCATAGTCCTCCTGGAAACCCCTGCTTGTCCGTGTCTTGACGGCCTTCGTGCCTCCACTTACATTTCTTCCAGATAGCAGAATCTAGTTTCCGTATTGCGGAATTACTCACCGCGGGGCGCGCCGGTGAAGCGAATCCGACAGCCGAAGCAGGAGTACTCCATGGCTCGTATGACCGCTGCCCGCGCGGCAGTCGAGATCCTCAAGCGCGAGGGCGTCAGCGACGCGTTCGGCGTCCCCGGCGCGGCGATCAACCCCTTCTACGCCGCTCTCAAGGCCTCCGGCGGCATCCACCACACCCTCGCCCGGCATGTCGAGGGTGCCTCGCACATGGCCGAGGGCTACACCCGTACCAGCCCCGGCAACATCGGCGTCTGCATCGGCACCTCGGGCCCGGCCGGCACCGACATGATCACCGGCCTCTACTCCGCGACCGGCGACTCCATCCCGATCCTCTGCATCACCGGACAGGCCCCGACCTCCGTGATCCACAAGGAGGACTTCCAGGCCGTCGACATCGCCTCCATCGCGGGACCGGTGACGAAGATGGCGGTCACCGTCCTGGAGGCGGCCCAGGTCCCGGGCGTCTTCCAGCAGGCCTTCCACCTGATGCGCTCGGGCCGCCCCGGCCCGGTCCTCATCGACCTGCCGATCGACGTCCAGCTCACCGAGATCGAGTTCGACCCGGAGACGTACGAGCCGCTGCCGGTCTACAAACCGGCCGCGAGCCGCGCCCAGATCGAGAAGGCGCTCGGGATGCTGAACGCCGCCGAGCGCCCGCTGATCGTCGCCGGCGGCGGTGTCATCAACGCCGACGCGGCCGAACTCCTCGTGGAGTTCGCCGAGTTGACCGGTACCCCGGTCGTCCCCACCCTGATGGGCTGGGGCGCCCTGCCCGACGACCACGAGCTGAACGCCGGCATGGTCGGCCTCCAGACCTCGCACCGCTACGGCAACGCGACCTTCCTGGAGTCCGACTTCGTCCTCGGCATCGGCAACCGCTGGGCCAACCGCCACACCGGCAAGCTGGACGTCTACACCGCCGGACGTACCTTCGTCCACGTCGACATCGAGCCGACCCAGATCGGCCGGATCTTCGCCCCCGACTACGGCATCGCCTCCGACGCGAAGGCCGCGCTGGAGCTTTTCGTGGAGGTGGCAAGGGAGTTGAAGGCGCAGGGCAACCTCCCCGACCGCTCCGCCTGGGCGGCCTCGGCACAGGAGAAGAGGTCGACTCTCCAGCGCCGTACGCACTTCGACGACATCCCGATCAAACCGCAGCGCGTCTACGAGGAGATGAACAAGGCCTTCGGCCCGGAGACCCGGTACGTCTCCACCATCGGCCTCTCGCAGATCGCCGGCGCCCAGATGCTGCACGTCTACCGCCCCCGCCACTGGATCAACTGCGGCCAGGCGGGCCCCCTCGGCTGGACGATCCCAGCCGCGCTCGGCGTCGCGAAGGCCGACCCCGAGGCGTCCGTGGTCGCCCTCTCCGGCGACTACGACTTCCAGTTCATGATCGAGGAGCTGGCGGTCGGGGCGCAGCATCGGATCCCGTACGTCCATGTCCTCGTGAACAACGCCTACTTGGGCCTCATCCGGCAGGCGCAGCTCGGCCTGGACATCAACTTCCAGGTCAATCTGGAGTTTGAGAACATCAACTCGCCCGAACTGGGCGTCTACGGCGTCGACCACGTCAAGGTCGTCGAGGGCCTGGGCTGCAAGGCCATCCGGGTCACCGACCCCGCCGAACTCGGCACCGCCTTCGAACAGGCGAAGAAGCTCGCCGCGGAGTTCCGGGTGCCGGTCGTCGTCGAAGCGATCCTGGAACGCGTCACCAACATCTCGATGAGCAGGACGAACGACATCGGCGAGGTGGTGGAGTTCGAGGAGCTCGCGACGGAGCCGGGGCACGCGCCGACGTCGATCAGGACGCTGAAGGTCTGAGACGCCGTACAGCAGTGAGGGGCTGCCCGACCGCTTCCGGTCGGGCAGCCCCTCACTGCTGTACGTGCACTTCCCCCGTACGAGGCCCGCCGTCCCCCGTGCCCCCGTGTCGGCGGGCCTCGTGTGACGAATGTGCCCGTGTTCAGGGGTGGTTGAAGCCTCGACAGCGGGGTTCAGAGGTTTATTTGAGGTTCACCGATCGTGGTGCTCCGACAGCCCCGGCCAGTCCTCCGGCCCGCCGCCCTGCCACTCGATCAGATCGCTCTCCTCGACCTCGATCCGGTCCAGGTCGGCCAGCCGCAGGATCTCGACGACGTCGTCCAGATGGGAGGCGATCCCGAGGGTCTCGTCTCCGCTGGTGACGCGGCGGGAGCCGTCCAGGGCCGGGGGGTGGACCACGATGTGCGGGTGTTCCGGTGGGTGTGCCATGTCTTCAGGCTGCTGCGCGGGAGACGGATCCGCACCCGGAACACCGAAGAGCGCCGGATACAGGATTCCGCGTATCCGGCGCTGCTCGTGGTGTGGCCGTCCGACGGCGCGAGGCTGGGCGCGACAGGACGTTCGCGCCGCCGGACGGGGTCTTCGGGTGGGTGTTTCGTGTGGGTGATTCCGGTCGGTGTCTCCGGTCGGTGTTTCGGCTGGGACCGCGGCGGTCGCGACGGAACCGGGGGCTCCTTCCCTCAGGTCGAGAAGGAGGCCCCGGGACCTTCACCACCGCACTGGCTCGCACTCCGCCGCGGTCCTGGCCCCGCCCGCGCGGTGCCGGTGACCACCCCTCATCCGGGTCGTCCGGCACACACGGGCCGTCTGTTGGTTCCCGGTCCGGAGTACTCCGGGCCGGCATGGTTCCGGGCGGTGCCACAGCCTGGGCGCGACAGGACAGATGTCGGCGGTGGCGCCGCCCGGAAGTCTCAGAGCCGCGCGCCGGAGAGGCGCTCGACGGAGCGCAGCAGCGCCGAGTGGTCGAGGCCGCCGTCGCCCTGTGCGCGCAGCGACGCGACGAGTTGGGCCACCACCGCGCCGACGGGCAGCGCGGCACCGACGTTGCGGGCCGCGTCCGTGACGATGCCCATGTCCTTGTGGTGCAGGTCGATCCGGAAGCCGGGCTTGAAGTCGCGGTTGAGGAAGTTGTCCTTCTTCCGCGTCAGCACGGTCGAGCCCGCGAGCCCGCCGCCCAGGACGTCGAGGGCGGCGGCCAGGTCCACGCCCGACTTCTCCAGGAAGACCACGGCCTCCGCGCACGCCTGGATGTTCACGGCGACGATCAGCTGGTTGGCGGCCTTCACGGTCTGCCCCGAGCCGTGCGGACCGCACAGCACGATGGTCCTGCCGAGGGCGTCGAAGATCGGCCGCGCCTCGTCGAAGTCGGCCCGGCCGCCGCCGACCATGATGGACAGCACGGCCTCGATCGCGCCGGCCTCGCCGCCGGACACGGGGGCGTCCAGGACCCGAACTCCCTTGTCCGCGGCGGCCTTCGCCAGGTCGACCGAGGTCTGCGGGGTGATCGACGACATGTCGATCAGCAGGGCGCCGGAGCGGATGTTCTCCAGGATGCCGTCCGGGCCGTAGGCGATGGCCTCGACCTGGGGGGACGCGGGCACCATCGTGATCACCACGTCGGCGTCGCGCACGGCCTCGGCGATGGAACCGGCCGCGCTGCCGCCGGCGGCTGCCAGACGGTCCAACTTGTCCTGTTCCAGGGTGAATCCGGTGACGTCGTAGCCCGCCTTCAGCAGGTTCTCGGACATGGGGGAGCCCATGATGCCGAGGCCTATCCAGGCGATCTTGGGGAGCTTGCTCATGGGGAGGTGCCTTTCGGTGAAGGTCAGCGGGGCAGCAGCCAGTCGAAGGCCTCGGCGCTCGGGCGGTCGCCGGGCTTGTACTCCAGGCCCACCCAACCGTCGTAACCGGCCTTCTTCAGCTGGTCGAGGAGGTCTTCGAGGGGGAGGGTGCCGGTGCCGGGGGCGCCGCGGCCCGGGTTGTCCGCGATCTGCACATGGCCGGTCTTCGCCGCGAACTCCTCGATCACGGAGGTGAGTTCCTCGCCGTTCATGGACAGGTGGTAGAGGTCCATGAGGAAGCGCGCGTTGCCGAGGCCGGTCGCGTCGTTCACCTTGTCGACGATTCCCACGGCGGCGGGGGCGCTGACGAGCGGGTACAGCGGTGACTCGGGCCTGTTCAGCGCCTCGATCAGGAGGACCGCGCCGATCCGGTCGGCGGCGCGGGCCGCGAGGACCAGGTTCTCCAGCGCGAGCGCGTCCTGCTCGGCCGGGTCGACGCCCGCCACGCGGTTGCCGTAGAGCGCGTTGAGCGCGGTGGCGCCGAGCGAGTGGGCGAAGCCGGCGGCCACGTCGATGTTCGCGCGGAACTTCTCCGACTCCTCGCCGGGGAGCGACAGGGCGCCGCGGTCCGGTCCGGGGAGCTGTCCGGCGTAGAAGTTCAGGCCGGTGAGCTGGACGCCCGATTCCTCCAACGCCCGCTTGAGCGCGTCCAGTTGGGACTGCTCGGGGGTGGGGGAGTCGACCCAGGGCCACCACAGTTCGACCGCGGTGAAGCCGGCCGCCGCGGCGGCTGCGGGGCGTTCCAGGAGCGGGAGTTCGGTGAAGAGGATCGACAGGTTGACGTTGAAGCGCTGGTCTGCGAATCCCATCGGGGTCGCGCTCCCTTCCGTGTCGGATGCCATGTTGAGATTCCGTATTGTGGAATATTGTTTCTGCCTAATGGAAGATTGCCGTCGGGTGTCGGTGCTTGTCAAGAGGTGAAACGCGGGAGCCCGCCGACACGCGCGCAAGGGCGGGTGTCGGCGGGCTCGGGACATACCGGGGGACGTCCGGGGAGAGGGGACGCTCAGCGGGTGGGGTCCTCCAGCGGCGCCTTCGTGTCCAGCCACGCGGGGTTGGAGCGGAAGGCGCGCAGGCCGGCGTGTCCGACCGGTTGCTCGTCCCATCGCCGTGCCCGCTGGCCGAACAGCGGATCGACGGGTGGCTCCCACGGAAACACCCACAGATTGTGCCGCGGCGGCTCGTCCGGCTCCGGCAGGCGGAAGCGCTCCAGCTCCGGCCATGGGAACGCGGCGGCCACCGCGGCCGTGCGGGTGGCGAGGCTCGTCGCCTGCGGCACGTCCAGTCCGGAGTTCGACACGGTGCAGGCCAGGAGCCGGTCCCCTGCCACGGACCACAGGTACTCGGGATCCAGTGCGCTCTCGCGTACCGAGGGCCGCGACAGCAGGAACCGGGCGAACTCGACATCCGCGGTACGAACAGCCTCCTCGTCGTGGGACATGAGATGGGCCGAGGCCACGTACGGCAGCCGCACGGGCAACTCCACGACGCACACGGTCAGATAGTCCTTGGACGCCTCGGCCGCCCGCCTGTACCGGCAGCGCTTCTTCAGCTCGTGCATGTCGTCGTAGTTGATCATCTCCAGGTCGAACACAGTGACGTTGAAACCGTCGATCCGGCCGCGCAGCACGCCCTCCGCCACGAGCTGGGCCGCATGCCGGGCGACGACCTCCTGCTCCTCCGGGAGACGGTCGGGGACCTCCTGGGTGATCCGGCCGAAACCCTCGGCGAGTTCGGCGGAGGACGCCTCGTACTGCCACCCCTGGCGCTGGGCGAACAGAAACCGGTCCGCCACCGAGGCACTGTGCGACTTCAGGGCCCGGGCCCGTTCCTTCTCGACGTCGCGCAGTTGCTTCTGCGCGGATCGAAACGACGCGTACGCGACGGTCACGGCCCACACCGTGAAGAACACCAGCAGGGCGGTGCCGCCGAACAGGCCGAAGGCCGCGAAGGACCCCACCAGGAGCAAGGCCGTCATCATGCGCCTGACCGGTTCGCGGATCATCACGTGCGGGGGAAAGGGCGTGCGGTTCATCGTGTCCTTCGGATGTGGGTGAGAGGTGATCAGGCGCCGGAGTGGACGTGAGAGGCCCACAGCGACGGGGCGCGGGGCAGCCGCGCGCGGAGTTCGCGTACCGCCGCGTGCAGGGCGTACGGCGACCGGTCGGGATCCGGGGTGCCGGTCCCGGACCGCAGACCGGCGTAGAAGGCCTCCGCCACCTCGGCGGCGGTGTCGTCGACGACCGACCACAGGGTGCCGATCACATGCCGGTACCCGCAGAGCTGGAAGGCGGACGTCAGATGCATGGCCTCGTCGGCCAGCAGACCGTCGTAGGAGACGGCCGTCCCGCAGGCCGACAGGTAGGCGAGCCGGGCGTGGTCGAGCCGTACCGAGGCGAGTGCCTCGACCGTGAGCGGGGTCTCGGCGTGGTCGTGCAGGAGCAGCCGGTGCCGTGAGGGGTCCTCGTCCCAGTTGTCGCCGTGACAGGCGAAGTGGACGACCGGGGAACCGGGCAGCAGATCCAGGACGCCGTCCCGGGTCGGCGGACGCTCCGGGGCGACCAGGACCGTCGCCGGGCCCATGTACTCCTCGAACACGTCCGCCTCGTCCGCCGCGAAGTCGAGAGGCGCCTGGCCCGGGGTGCTCGGCATCGCCACGACCAGGGGCCGGCCCGGTGCGGGGGCGGCCGGCAGGGGGCGGCGGGCGTGGTGCAGGGCCCGTACGGTCGGTGAGCAGGACGAGAC
>NZ_JAWOAI010000509.1:0-6850 GCF_033194735.1 Streptomyces sp. W16 | reverse complement strand
CGCGCGCGGGCCGCGGACCGCGGGACGGTGCGGACACCCGATCCGGAAGCGGATGTCCGCCACCTCGCAGAGGGCTTCGCCCGGCGCGGCGCACGACGGCACGCGGCGGCGGTTCTTGAACTCGCCCGTGTGTGGCAGCCCGATGTCCTGGTACGTGACGAGGTCGACTTCGGCACCGCGATCGCGGCCGAATCGCTCTCGATTCCCTGCGCGACCGTCCTCGTGCTCGCTGCCGGGGGCTTTCTGCGCAAGGAAGTCGTCGCCGAGCCGCTGCACGAGCTGCGATCCGCGTACGGTCTGCCGCCGGACCCCCAACTCGCCATGCTGGACCGGGACCTGGTCCTGTCACCGTTCCCGCCGAGCTTCCGAGACCCGCGCTCCCCTTGCCGGCCCACACCTTCTCGTTCCGGCCGACGACCGCCGGCCCGGCCGACACGGCGCCCCGCACACCCACCGTGTACTTCACCCTCGGCACCGTGAACAACACCACCGACCTGTTCTCCCGCGTCCTGGCCGGACTCCAGGAGCTTCCCGTGAACGTGGTGGTGACCGTCGGCGAGAGCGTCGACCCCGCCGAGCTCGGGCCGCTGCCCGCCCATGTCCGGGTCGAACGGTTCATACCGCAGGAGCTGCTTCTGCCGCGGTGCGATCTGGTCGTCTCGCACGCGGGCTCCGGCACCGTCATGGGCGCGCTCGCCCACGGCCTGCCGTCGGTCCTGATCCCCGTCGGCGCGGACCAGCCGTACAACGCGCGGCGATGCCTCGACCTCGGGACCGCCGAGGTTCTGGACCCGCTCACCGTCACCTCGGAGGAAGTGCGCACGACGGTGTCGGCGGTGCTCGCCGACGGCGCCTACCGTCGTGCGGCCGAGCGGGTCGCGGAGGAGACCAACACGCTGCCGGGACCCGAGCGGACGGTTCCCCTGTTGGAGCAGATCATCTAGTGGTCGTGCTGGTGATGGTGCGCGTGCTCCTCTTCCGGCTCGCCGTGATCCGGTGAACCGCCCATCATCCGCAGCATCGCCGGGCCGCCGCTGCGCAGGAACCGTACGAGCAGACTCGCGGCCAGCAGCAGGAAGACGATGTTCAGCCAGGTCGTGTAGTTCCAGGTGATGCCCTCGTCGGGGATCTTCGCGTCGGCCTGGTCAGGGACGAGCCCGAGACCGCCGAAGGCGAACTCCACGACATAGCCGGCCAAAGCCATCGCGGTGAAGAAGGTGACCAGCAGGAAGCCGGCCATCCGGGCGCCGTAGTACTTCCGGTAGATGTTCAGGATCGGCAGGATCAGCAGGTCGGCGTAGATGAAGGCGATCACCCCGCCGAAGCTGATGCCGCCCTTCCACAGCACCACCGCGAGGGGCACGTTGCCGATCGAGCAGACGAAGGTCGCGATGGCCACCAGGGGGCCGACGAGCGGTCCGACCAGCTTCGCGGCGAGCGGATGGTCCGCGAGGAAGAACGTGTGCCAGAAGCTGTCCGGCACCCAGGCGGCGATCGCCCCCGCGATCAGCAGCCCCGCCACCAGGTCGCGCAGGATCGCGGCCCACTCCATCACGAAGATGTGCGCGACGGACGTGAACCCCGCCCGCGAGAACAACCGCCGGACGAAGCCGCCCTCGCCCCCGATCGACATGTCCATCGCCGCGTGCCCCTCCATGGAACCGGCCACCCCACGCTCGGCCTGCTCCTGCGCCTGGTTCAGCAGACGCTGACGCAGGAAGAGCCGGAACAGCACGGCGAGTACGACGATCATGATCGGCCCGCCGACGAACTCGGCGGCGGTGAACTGCCAGCCCATCAACAGGGCCAGGATCACGCCGAGTTCGACGACCAGATTGGTGGAGGCGATCTCGAAGGCCATGGCGGCGGTGAAGTTCGCGCCCTTGCGGAACAGTGAACGGGCGAGCGCGACGGCCGCGTACGAGCAGGAGGACGAGGCCGCGCCGAGCCCGGCGGACAGCGCGAGCGTGCGCGGCCGGTCGTCACCGAGCAGCCGTACGACCGTCGACCGGCGCACCACCGCCTGCACGACGGCGGAGAGCGTGAAGCCGAGGATCAGCGCCCAGGTGACCTCCCAAGTCATCGAACCGGCAATGGACAACGCGTGCCCGATCGCTCCCATGAACCCGCCCCTCTCCGGTGTCCGTCGGCCAGGACTATACCCATAGGGGGTATCCGGCGCATGTACTGCGACCGGACGGGGGGAGTGACATCGGGCATGTTGCCCCGGGTGGCGGGGCCTATTCGATGCGGCGCTTGTGGCGGCGCAGGGCGAACCCGCCCGCGAGAGCCGCCTTCACCGCGACGATCGTCACCAGGAAGCTCGCCACCCAGCCGGTCCACGGCATCCGGGTGAGGACGGCTCCGCCGAGCGCCAGATGGAAGGCTACGGCGATCACCACCACGCCGATGGCCACGAACCGGGCCCGGCCGCCCCGCCCTTGGCGCACTGCGACCGCCTCGCCGGACACCTCGGACGGCTGCCACTCCACCGTCAAGGGGTCCCGCCTGCTGAACCTGCCCAGGTGTGTGGTGACGAGGTCCCGTAGTCGCCCCAGGTTCTCCGGGGTGTCCGCCTCGACGTGCACTGTCAGCACGCCCGGAGTGGCCCGCAGGGTGCACCGCCCCCAGGGCAGGTCGAGCGTCCCATCGGTGTCCGTCCACTCGATGTGGATCTGGTCGGGCCGCAGCTCGGGAAGCGTGTGCGTCGTCGGGGACCGGGCGTCGTCGTCGGTGCTGTGGGCGCGCGGGCGGTGACCCAGGTGGCGGCCCTTGTTGTCGAAGTGTTTGCAGAGCTGTACGAGGTATCGGCCGGGGCGTTCGGTGGCGACGCGTGCTTCGGCGGTGAGCATCGGTTCCTCAGTTCGGTCGGACCCGGGAGTTCGGGTGCGGGTTCGGGCGGCGAGGCTCCGCGTCCTGTCCGCGTCCGCCGTCCTCCCGAAGCTTTATCGATACACTCTGTCGCTGTCAATGCATCATGTCTCGACGGTGGCGACGCGTATGCTGAGGGGGTGCCGAAGCTCTGGAACGAGACCATCGAGGAGCACCGCCGCGCTGTACGCGACGCGGTGCTGGAGACCACGGCGGTGCTGGTGACCGAACGCGGACTGCGCTCGGTGACGATGTCGAAGATCGCCGAGGAGAGCGGGATCGGCCGGGCCACGCTCTACAAGTACTTCCCGGACGTCGAGTCGATCATGACGGCGTGGCACGAGGAGCAGATCACCGGGCATCTGCACGAACTCGCCGAACTCCGGGACGGCCCCGGCAGCGCGGGCGACCGGCTGCGAGCGGTACTGGAGGCGTTCGCGCTCATCCAGCAACGGCGCCACGGCCACGGCCCCGAACTCGGCGCGCTGCTGCACCGGGGCGCCCATGTCGCCGGCGCCGAGCAACACCTCCACCGCTTCCTGAGCGAACTCCTGGCGGAGGGCGTGCGGGCCGGCGACATCCGTGACGACGTCTCCCCGGACGAACTGGCGACCTACTCCCTCCACGCCCTCGCCGCGGCAGGCGTCCTGCCCTCCAAGGCGGCGGCACGACGACTCGTCTCGGTCACCCTCGCGGGGCTGCGCCCGACGGCCGCGGAATGACGGGACTTCCGGGCTTCGACGTGTTGCTGGCCCGGTTGGCGAGTCACCGGCAGCTGGACATCGCCGACCTGTCGAGGTCGGCGGCGATCCCGGAACCCGAACTCCGTGCCGTGTTCGAGGGAGCGGTGCCGAGCCCTTCGCTTCTCCGGAGGCTCGCGCCGATGCTGCAGCTGCACGCCGCCGACTTGTTCGTGATCGCGGACGTGCCGGTACCGGACGAACTGGCCCCGCTGGACACGCGGGCGGGAATGCTGGTCGCGGGCCTCGTGAAGGACGCTGTCGTCCTGCCACCGGAACACGTGCGCCGACTGCGTCGACTCGCCTGTTCGCTGCCCCAGGAGAACCGCACGGAGCCGGTTCGGACACCGCGGATGCACGAACGGTTCGAGCGCGGTCCTGGTCGTGTGCTCATAGGCATGGCCGGCAACCGCAACCTGAGCTGGACCGGGATCGCCCAGACCTTTCTGTGCCTGACGGGCCGGTACTGGGCCGCGTCCACATACGCAGCCGTGGGCAGCGGCCGTAAGGAACTCACGCCCGACCTGCTGACCGACTTCTCGACCGTCCTGAGTGTTCCCGTCGGCACCCTCTCCGTCCTCACCGGTGTCGACGTCCCCGACGGGCCCCCGCCCCGGAACCCGGCGGCGGTCGACGTGGCCGAACTGCTCTGGGACGTCCGTCGCCTGACGATCGATCAGGTACGACAGGTCGGCGACATGGCACAGGCCCCGCCGCGCGACTGAGCGGAGGGGATCGGCGGCTTCGCGTTCAACCGATCGGTTGAACGCGACTTCAACCTCTCGCGCATCCCTCGCCCCGTACGGACGACGCGAACGCCCCCTGGGCGGCTGAAGAATCACGAATGACCATGGCGCCGGGTTCCCGCCCGCGCAGCCCATGGCTTCGAGCCCCCCATCAGAGAGGTCCCACAGCGTGTCCAGCTTCCTCAGCAGACGACGTGTACTTGCCGGCGGAGCCGGTGCCGCCCTCGGAATGAGCGTGCTCGGTGCCACGGCCACGACCGCCTCCGCTGCCCCGTCCCTCCGGTCGTCGCGGGAGGAGACCAGGACGCTCGACGAGCTGTACCGGGCCGCCCTCGCGGACGGTGGCAAGCTCGTGATCTACGCCGGTGGTGACACGCCGACCCAGCAGGACGCCACCAAGGCCGCCTTCCGGAAGCGTTTCCCCGAGATCGATCTGACGCTGATCGTCGACTACAGCAAGTACCACGACGTCCGCGTGGACAACCAGTTCGCGACCGGCACCCTGGTACCCGACGTCGTACAACTCCAGACCCTGCAGGACTTCACGCGCTGGAAGGAACAGGGCCGACTGCTGCCCTACAAGCCGGCCGGGTTCTCGAAGGTCCACGACGGCTTCAAGGACCCGCAGGGCACCTGGGTCGCCATCGCCGCGGTGGCCTTCAGCTTCCTGTACGACGTGGCCGCGGTCGGCGCGGACGCCCCGAAGTCCCCGCTCGAACTGGTCGACCCGAAGTGGAAGGGGAAGATCGCCTCGCCGTACCCGCACGACGACGACGCGGTCCTCTACCTCTACTCGCTGTACGTGCAGCAGTACGGCTGGGAGTGGGCCGCCGCGCTCGCCGGGCAGGACGTGCGGTTCGCTCGCGGCGCCGACTCCCCGATAGGCGCGGTCTTCGGCGGGGAGAAGGTGATCGGCCTCGCCACGGCGGGCACACCGGTCTCCACGACTCCCGTGAAATGGGTTGTCCCCGAAGGCCACCCCTTCATGGCCTGGGGCCAGCGCGCGGCGATCCTGAAGCAGGCCAGGAACCAGACGGCCGCCAAGCTCTACCTCAGCTGGCAGCTGTCCGACGCCCAGCAGCGCGCGTCCTTCAACGGCTGGTCGGTACGGACCGACACCACGCTCCCGGCGGGACTGAAGCCGATCTGGGAGTACCCGAACGCACACATCGACGACTTCCCCCGCTTCATGGCCGACCGCGCGGCGATCGAGCGCTGGAAGCAGACCTTCGCCCTCTACTTCGGCGAGGTGAAGGGCGATCCCACGCCGGGCTGGCCGGGGCTCCACCCGGGGGCGTGACGGACCCCACTGTTCACACCGGTCATACAGGTGGTCGATAGACTCGGGAGCCCTGTCCGGATCTTTCGGCCCAAGGGGATCTGCCGTGTCCGCTCGCGTTCCACTGACCGCTCGCGGCAGTCGGCACACCCTGGAGCACGTCTCCCATCTCGCGTTGTTCCTCGTCGTCGGGGCGGGCTTCGTCCGGCTCGCCCTGATCGACGTCCCCTTGTGCTGGTACATCGTGAGCGTCAGCGGAGCGCTGGCACTGGTGTACGCGGCCGGGCTGACGTGGTGGGACCGGCTAGGGTCGCTCGGCAGGCGCGCGTGGGTCCCCGTACTGGTTCTGCTGTGGACCGTCCTGACCTTCCTCACCCAGGCACCGCTGACAACCGCCTACGTGTGGTGCGCCGTTCCGCTCGCCTGCGCCGCCCTGCGTGTGCTCGGCCGACGGGCCGCCGTGGTGACGGTGGCCGTGATCACCGTCGTACTCGTCGGGTCGCTCGTCCGGTCCACGGGCCGGTTCGATCCCGAGGTCGCGCTGGTCCCCGCCGCGGCGGTGTGGGCGACCGTCGCCCTCTACCGGACCCAGCAGCGGGACGCGGCCGTCCGCCTGCGGCTCGTGGAGGAGCTGCGGGACACGCGGGACACCCTCGCCGAGCAACAGCGTGCGGCGGGTGTGCTGGCGGAGCGGACCCGTATCGCCCGCGACCTGCACGACACGCTGGCCCAGGAACTCGCCGGCAGCGTGATGCTGCTCCAAGCGGCCCAGCGCGACTGGGACGAGCGGCCGGACCAGGCACTCACCAGGGTCCGCGCGGTGGCCGACGGTCTGGGCGGCAACCTGGCGGAGACCCGGAGGATCATCCGCGATCTCACTCCCGCCGCCGTCGCCGAGGAGGGCCTGGAAGGCGCACTGCGTCTGCTGTGCGCCCGATCGGGGACCGAAGGCGCCGCAGCCGGCGTCCAGTTCCGCACGGTGGGCGCGCATCAGCCGGTACTCGACGACCACACGGCCACCGCCCTCTTCCGCGTCGCCCAGAGCACGCTGGCGAACGTGCGCGAACACGCCCGCGCGGGGAGCGTGTTGGTCACCTACCGGCGGCACCGGGACCGGGTGGAACTCGAAGTGAGCGACGACGGGCTGGGCTTCGACCCCGCCGCGGCCTTCGCGGTCGGCGCCCGCGCGGACCGCGGATTCGGGCTGCCCGCGG
>NZ_JAWOAI010000508.1:0-6859 GCF_033194735.1 Streptomyces sp. W16 | reverse complement strand
CAGCGGAACACCCTGGTGCTCGGCCTGCTGACCGCCGTCGCCGCGGCCCTGGTCGCCGCCGGCGTCTACGGCGTCGTCATCGGCACCACCAAGCACGAGATCGGCTGGGCGGCGGTCGGCGTCGGCTTCGTCATCGGCCTCGCGGCGGGCAGGCTCGGCGGGCGCAACCCCGTCCTCCCGGTGGTCAGCGCCGTCCTGGCCCTGGGCGCGGTCTACCTCGGCCAGCTGGTCGGCGAGGCGATGATCGGCGCGGACGAACTCGGTGTGAACTTCAGCAAGGTGTTCTTCGACCACTTCGACGTGGTCCAGGACGCCTGGAAGGCCGACTCCGACCCGCTCACCTTCGTCTTCTTCGCCATCGCCGCGTTCGCCGCGTTCTCCGGCGCCAAGAAGGCGGCGCTCTGACCCCGGCGCGCGGGTTGTGCAGGGGGGCGCTTGGGGCGGGGTGTGCGTCGGGAACTGGTGGCGTGTGGGGCTGGGCGCCGGTAGCGTACGGAAGCAGGTGGGGCCACCGCAGCGGTCACTGTGGCAGGCTCGTGAAGGACCATGGAGTGTCCGCCCCTGGTTCTTGCAGGGACGGCCGCTCACCTTCCGCCAACGAGGTGGAGCCCACCGCAGTTGGCCCTGCGGTGAGCTCCTGAAAAGCGAACGGAGTGTCCACCCCTAGTTCATATAGGGGTGGCCGCTCACTTTCCGCCGTGAATCCACAAGATCCACCTCCTCCGTTGCTTCACCATCCGAAGACGGATCCGGTCCCAGCGGGTGGGCTTGCGGTGACGACCCATGGGTGCGCCCCCTTCCGCGACGCCACCCATTGGCCCGGTAGGCGGCTCGTCGGAACTCGGGCCGGGCCCCGAGAGCCCGGGTCCGGAACCATGTCCCTGGAAGGGGGCGACCCAAAAGAACTGGGCCGCCGATCAAGGACACTAGCCGCCTCACACGGCCAAACGGCTCACAATCACCCCGAACGCAACCGTGCGCCCCCTAGTCCCAACACGAGCCCCACCAGCCCCAGTTGGGCACACGAAAGGGCCCGGACCACCCAGGCCCGGGCCCTTCGAAGCGTCGTGGAACCGCCTACCGCCTACCGCTTGTGCTGCGAGTCGGCCACCGTGACCTCGACCCGCTGGAACTCCTTCAGCTCGCTGTACCCGGTGGTCGCCATCGCGCGCCGCAGCGCCCCGAAGATGTTCATCGAGCCGTCCGGGATGTGGGACGGGCCGGTGAGGATCTCCTCGATCGTGCCGACCGTGCCGAGGTCGACCTTCTTGCCGCGCGGGAGTTCCTCGTTGACCGCTTCCATGCCCCAGTGGTGGCCCTTGCCGGGGCCGTCCGTGGCGCGGGCGAGCGGGGAGCCCATCATGACCGCGTCCGCGCCGCAGGCGATCGCCTTGGGGAGGTCGCCGGACCAGCCGACACCGCCGTCGGCGATGACGTGCACGTACCGGCCGCCGGACTCGTCCATGTAGTCGCGGCGGGCGGCGGCGACATCGGCCACCGCCGTGGCCATCGGGACCTGGATGCCCAGCACGTTGCGCGTGGTGTGCGCCGCGCCGCCGCCGAAGCCGACGAGGACGCCGGCCGCGCCCGTGCGCATCAGGTGCAGGGCCGCGGTGTACGTGGCGCAGCCGCCGACGATCACCGGGACGTCCAGCTCGTAGATGAACTGCTTCAGGTTCAGCGGCTCGTGCGAACCCGACACGTGCTCGGCCGAGACCGTCGTACCGCGGATGACGAAGATGTCCACGCCCGCGTCGACGACGGCCTTGGAGAACTGGGCCGTGCGCTGCGGGGAGAGCGCGGCGGCGGTGACCACGCCCGAGTCGCGCACCTCCTTGATGCGCTGCCCGATCAGCTCCTCCTTGATGGGAGCCGCGTAGATCTCCTGGAGGCGGCGGGTCGCGGCGTCCGCGTCCAGCTCGGTGATCTCGTCGAGGAGCGATTGCGGGTCCTCGTACCGGGTCCAGAGGCCTTCGAGGTTCAGCACGCCGAGGCCGCCGAGCTCGCCGATGCGGATCGCGGTGGCCGGGGAGACGACCGAGTCCATGGGGGCGGCCAGGAAGGGCAGCTCGAAGCGGTAGGCGTCGATCTGCCAGGCGATCGAGACCTCCTTCGGGTCCCGCGTACGGCGGCTGGGGACGACGGCGATGTCGTCGAAGGCGTACGCCCGGCGGCCGCGCTTGCCGCGCCCGATCTCGATCTCAGTCACGTGTGTGGCCTTTCCTTCTGCGTCTCAGCGTCTTCCAGTATCGCCGACGGGCACGACAAGGGCGGCCCCGGTGTGTCCGGGGCCGCCCTTGAGGAAGCCTGCCGACTACTTGCTGCGGCTGTAGTTCGGTGCCTCGACGGTCATCTGGATGTCGTGCGGGTGGCTCTCCTTGAGGCCCGCGGACGTGATCCGGACGAAGCGGCCCTTGGTCTCCATCTCACCGATGGTGGCCGCGCCGACATAGCCCATGGTCTGGCGCAGCCCGCCGACGAGCTGGTGCAGCACGTTGGCCAGCGGGCCGCGGTAGGGCACCTGGCCCTCGATGCCCTCGGGCACGAGCTTGTCGTCGGAGGCGACCTCGGCCTGGAAGTAGCGGTCCTTCGAGTACGACCGGCCCTGGCCGCGGGACTGCATCGCGCCGAGCGAGCCCATGCCGCGGTACGACTTGAACTGCTTGCCGTTGATGAACTGGAGCTCGCCGGGCGACTCTTCGCAACCCGCGAGGAGGCTGCCGAGCATCACCGTGTCGGCGCCGGCGGCGAGCGCCTTGCCGATGTCGCCGGAGTACTGCAGGCCGCCGTCGCCGATGAGCGGGACACCGGCCGCGCGGGCGGCGAGGGAGGCTTCGTAGATGGCGGTGACCTGCGGGACGCCGATGCCGGCGACGACGCGGGTGGTGCAGATCGAGCCGGGGCCCACGCCGACCTTGATGCCGTCGACACCGGCGTCGACCAGGGCCTGGGCGCCGTCACGCGTCGCGACGTTGCCGCCGATCACGTCGACGCCGACGCTCGACTTGATCTTCGACATCCAGCTCAGGGCGTTGCTGTTGTGACCGTGCGAGGTGTCTACGACCAGGAAGTCCACGCCCGCCTCGGCGAGGGCCTGGGCGCGGTCCAGCGCCTCGGGGCTCGCGCCCACCGCGGCGCCGACGATGAGGCGGCCCTCGGCGTCCTTGGCGGCGTGCGGGTACTGCTCGGCCTTGACGAAGTCCTTGACCGTGATGAGGCCCTTGAGGATGCCCGCCTCGTCGACCAGGGGAAGCTTCTCGATCTTGTGGCGGCGCAGCAGCTGCATGGCGTCGGCGCCGGTGATGCCGACCTTGCCGGTGACCAGGGGCATCGGGGTCATGACCTCGCGCACCTGACGGGAGCGGTCGGTCTCGAAGGCCATGTCGCGGTTGGTGACGATGCCGAGCAGCTTCTTGTTGCCGTCGGTCACCGGGACGCCGCTGATGCGGAACTTGGCGCACAGGGCGTCGGCCTCGGCGAGCGTGGCGTCAGGGTGCACGGTGATCGGGTCGGTGACCATGCCGGACTCGGAGCGCTTCACGAGGTCGACCTGGTTGACCTGGTCCTCGACGGACAGGTTGCGGTGCAGGACGCCGACGCCGCCCTGGCGGGCCATCGCGATGGCCATCCTGGACTCGGTCACCTTGTCCATCGCCGCGGAGAGCAGCGGGATGTTGACCCGGACGTTGCGCGAGATGCGGGACGAGGTGTCGACCGCGTTCGGGAGCACCTCGGATGCGCCCGGCAGCAGCAGCACGTCGTCGTAGGTCAGCCCCAGTGTCGCGAATTTGGCGGGCACTCCGTCGACGTTGGCAGTCATGACACCTTCCCCAATGGCCTTGATCGGTGCGGATGTCCATGCTAACGGGAAGCAGGGGTCGCGAATTCCACGATTCGACGGCTACGCCCGACTCCGGGCTTCGTATATTCGTACGGAACCGGGTGCCCGACTGTTCAAAAAAGGCGCCAGCCGTACCGGCGTTACTGCTCGGCCAGTGCTCGCAACCGGCTCAGCGCGCGGTGTTGCGCGACCCGGACCGCGCCGGGTGACATTCCCAACATCTGGCCGGTCTCCTCTGCCGTGAGACCGACGGCGATGCGCAGCAGGAGCAGTTCGCGCTGGTTCTCCGGGAGGTTGGCCATGAGTTTCTTGGCCCATTCGGCGTCGCTGCTGAGCAGGGCGCGCTCCTCGGGGCCGAGGGAGTCGTCCGGGCGCTCCGGCATCTCGTCGGAGGGGACCGCCGTGGAACCCGGGTGGCGCATCGCGGCCCGCTGGAGGTCGGCGACCTTGTGGGCGGCGATGGCGAAGACGAAGGCCTCGAAGGGGCGGCCGGTGTCCTTGTAGCGCGGCAGCGCCAGGAGGACGGCTACGCAGACCTCCTGGGCGAGGTCCTCCACGAAGTGCCGTGCGTCGCCCGGGAGTCGGGACAGACGGGTGCGGCAGTAGCGCAGGGCCAGTGGGTGAACATGGGCGAGCAGGTCGTGCGTCGCCTGCTCGTCTCCGTCGACCGCGCGAAGGACGAGCCCACCAATCGCCCCTTGGGCACTGGCCCCCTCGTCGTCACGCATCGGTCCATGGTGCCTTGCGGCCGTGTGGTCCGTGGCACCGCGTCCGTTGTTGTGCACCGAAGCGTTATGAGCAGGTGCGCCGGAACTCATCTCCTGCGCCCTCCCCTCCCGCTCGACCGACTCGTCCCCGAGGAACTCCACACCTCAAGGATGCGGCATCCGCGGCGAAACGAGCAGCGGGCACCCGGCGGGCCCCTTTGCCGCCCCCGCCCACCATGAGGTAGGCGGGGATTCCCGTACCCCCGCTACGACCCACTGACCTGGACCTAACGGACCAGACCCCAGCGGAAACCGAGCGCCACGGCGTGCGCCCGGTCCGAGGCGCCGAGTTTCTTGAAGAGCCGTCGTGCGTGGGTCTTGACGGTGTCCTCGGAGAGGAAGAGTTCACGGCCGATCTCCGCGTTGGAGCGGCCGTGGCTCATGCCTTCGAGGACCTGGATCTCGCGCGCGGTGAGCGTCGGCGCGGCGCCCATCTCGGCGGACCGCAGCCGGCGCGGGGCCAGTCGCCAGGTCGGGTCGGCGAGGGCCTGGGTGACCGTGGCCCGCAGTTCGGCGCGCGAGGCGTCCTTGTGCAGATAGCCGCGGGCGCCGGCCGCGACCGCGAGGGCCACGCCGTCCAGGTCTTCGGCGACGGTGAGCATGATGATGCGTGCGCCCGGGTCGGCGGACAGCAGCCGCCGCACGGTCTCGACACCGCCGAGTCCGGGCATGCGTACGTCCATCAGAATGAGGTCCGAGCGATCGGCACCCCACCGGCGGAGGACTTCCTCGCCGTTGGCCGCCGTCGTCACGCGCTCGACACCGGGCACGGTCGCGACCGCGCGGCGGAGCGCCTCTCGGGCAAGCGGGGAGTCGTCACAGACGAGGACGGATGTCATGGCCGCCCTCCGCAACTGATGCGCGTCACCTTGAGCCTCCAGGCTGGTACGAAATCGTCACCTGTGCGGTCGACCGTCTCGGACGCCTGCCCGAGCACTTGATGTTTTCAACCGCCTCGCACTCTCAACGACGGTCACTCGAAAGAGTTACGGGGCCGTGTGCCACCTTCGGCACTCTACGTGAGGGGGCGGACACGGTGGAGGTGTCGCGACCGACCCACAACCTTTCATCACAACCGGTGCCCCATTCAGCCCTATTTCTTCCCTTTTACTGGTGTCTGAGGCTAGATTCGCAATGAGTCATATTTTCATCTCCTTAGATCGTAGTTGTACGGTCGTGGACACCGTATCCGCCCATAACGGCTACAAGGGGTCACGCAATGGCAGATTTCTCCCGCCTTCCCGGACCGAACGCGGACCTGTGGGACTGGCAGCTCCTGGCTGCCTGCCGAGGGGTCGACAGCTCGCTCTTCTTTCATCCCGAGGGCGAGCGCGGTGCGGCACGAAGCGCTCGTGAGAACTCGGCCAAAGAGGTCTGCATGAGGTGCCCGGTCCGCGCACAGTGCGCGGCGCACGCGCTGGCGGTGCGCGAGCCGTACGGCGTCTGGGGCGGCCTCACCGAGGACGAGCGCGAAGAACTGATGGGGCGGGCCCGTAACCGGCTGGTGTCGGCCTCGACCGCCGGGGACATGGCTTCGAACAACTGAAGGAACGTTTCTCCAACAAGGCCTTCAGCAAGGTCTCCAACAAGCTCTCCGACAGGGGCACGCGCACGCGTGCCCCCTACTTTTCGCGTGCCGCCCGCGCCAGCTGGTCCAGCGTCGCCGCCACGGCGGGCACCTGCGCCAGGTCGGGCAGGGTGAGCGCGACGATCTCCCGCCGCACCGCCGGTTCCAGCGTCACCGTCCGTGCGCCCCTGGGCCGTACGGACTCGATGGCGAGCTGGGGCAGTACGGCGACGCCCAGGCCCGCGCTCACCAGGCCGACGACCGCCGGATAGTCGTCGGTCGCGAAGTCGATGCGCGGGGTGAAGCCCGCGGTCTCGCAGACCTCGACCAACTGGCCCCGGCAGCGCGGGCAGCCGGCGATCCAGGGGTCGTCGGCGAGTTCGCCGATGGCGACCGACTCCGCGCGCGCGAGCCGGTGTCTCTCCGGGACCAGGGCGACCAGACGGTCACTGAGCAGGGGCCGCACCACCAGGTCGGACCAGTCCTCGGCGCCCGTCGCGGTCTCGTAGCGGAAGGCGAGTGCCACGTCGCAGTCGCCCTCGCGGAGCAGTTCGACGGAGTTCGGCGGCTCGGCCTCCTCCAGAAAGACGCGGGTGCCGGGGTGGGCGGCGCGCAGGGCGGCGAGGGCCGTGGGGACGAGGGTCGAGCTGCCGCTCGGGAAGGAGACCAGGCGGACCCGGCCGG
>NZ_JAWOAI010000507.1:0-6871 GCF_033194735.1 Streptomyces sp. W16 | reverse complement strand
GGTCGTCGCCGTCTGCGGCCGGCTCGCGCTGCCGCCGCAGGCCCTGGGCCACGCGGGCATCCGCCGCGCCTACCCGCTGACCTCGGTCGAACCGGACGTCGTGAAGTGCATCGCGGAGGCGGGACCGATCCTGGAGCGGGTGGCGGAGAACATCGCCCGCGACTTCCTGGTCTGAGCGCCCGAGGAACGCCGAAGGGCCCCGAGCCAAGTGGCTCGGGGCCCTTCGTTTCGTCTGCTACGACCGCTACGGCTGCGCTGCTCGCGCCTCGCGCCGGTTGCCGCGGAAGTTGTTCACCCGGCGTGCCGTCGCGAACAGCGGGATCACCGCGCCCATGACCAGCTGGAGCGCGCAGCCCGTCTGCAGGAGCAGCTGACCGCCCGGGGCGTCGAACGCCCAGGATGCCAGCAGGCCCATCGACAGGACGATCCAGGCGAGCATCGCCACCGCGAGGCGGCCCCGCGGCTTCGGGTACTCGACCCGGCTCACCATCAGCCAGGCGGTGCCCAGGATCGCCATGAGCGTGGCCGCGAAGGGCAGCTCAAGCAGCACGATCGAGACCACCGTCAGCGCGCCGAACGGGGAGGGCATGCCCTGGAACATGCCGTTCGGCGGGGTCACGCACGAGAAGCGGGCGAGTCTCAGCACCACCGCAAGCAGCACCACGATCGCGCCGACCGCGGCCACTCTCTGGTGCGCGTCGTCCGCGACCATGCCGTAGACGAGGACGAAGTACGCCGGTGCGAGGCCGAAGCTGATCAGGTCCGACAGGTTGTCCAGCTCCGCGCCCATGGGGGAAGAGCGCAGTTTGCGGGCGACGAGGCCGTCGAAGAGGTCGAAGACCGCCGCGCACAGCATCAGGATGACCGCGGTGGCCGCGCTGTGGCGGGCCATGCCGGTCGACTCGTCGTTGCCCGTCAGGTGCGGGATCAGGATGCCGGTGGTGGTGAAGTACACCGCCATGAAGCCGCAGGTGGCGTTGCCGAGGGTGAGGGTGTCCGCTATTGAGAGGCGGAGAGAAAGAGGCATCTCCTCCTCGTCGTCCATCTCATCGGCCTCGGGCACCCAGCCCGCCTGTGTCTCCGGATCAACCACGGTCAATGCGAGTCACCCCAGCCACCGTCTTCTGACCGACTTCAAGGTCCACCTCGACACCCTCGGGGAGGTAGATGTCGACACGCGAACCGAAGCGGATCAGTCCGATGCGCTCGCCCTGCTCGACCTTCGTGCCCTGCGGGACGTAGGGGACGATGCGGCGGGCGACGGCGCCGGCGATCTGGATCATCTCGATGTCACCGAGCTCGGTGTCGAAGTGCCAGACGACCCGCTCGTTGTTCTCGCTCTCCTTGTTGAACGCGGGAACGAAACCGCCCGGGATGTGCTCGACCGACGTCACCGTGCCGGAGAGCGGCGCGCGGTTGACGTGGACGTTCAGCGGGCTCATGAAGATGGCGACGCGGGTGCGACCGTCCTTCCACGGCATGATGCTCTGCACCACACCGTCGGCGGGCGAGATGACCCGGCCCTGGGTGATCTCGCGCTCGGGGTCGCGGAAGAACCACAGCATGCCCGCCGCGAGCGCGGTGGCGGGTACGGCCACGGCCTTGGCGGCGCCGGACTTGCGCGCACGTACCAGGCTGAGGGCTGCGGTGGCGACGGTCGGCAGGAGCCACGGCGATGCTCCGCGCGCGAGGCGTACGCCTGCCAGGCTGTCGCGTGGTGCAGAGGTTTGGCTGTGGGGCATGGATGACCTTCGTAGCGGATGATGCCGCACTGTAACGGGGGACGGCGGCTTTCCCGGGATCGTACCGGTCGTGAGCCACAACTGGCTAAGCCAGTAAGTCGAGTCGGCGGCTGAAGAGCGTTGACGGGGTGTGATCTTCTTCTCGAAGAAAACACCCCGAAACGGACAATCAGCCCTGGAATCGATACTCTTCGAGCAACCTGCGCCCGATGATCATTTTCTGGATTTCGGCGGTACCTTCGCCGATCAACAGCATCGGCGCCTCGCGGTAAAGGCGTTCGATCTCGTACTCCTTGGAGAAGCCGTACCCGCCGTGGATCCGGAAGGCGTCCTCCACGACCTCCTTGCAGTACTCGGAGGCGAGGTACTTCGCCATCCCTGCCTCAAGGTCGTTTCGTTCCCCGGAGTCCTTTTTGCGCGCCGCATTGACCATCATCGCATGGGCGGCCTCGACCTTGGTAGCCATCTCCGCCAGCTTGAACTGGATCGCCTGGTGCTGGGCGATGGGCTTCCCGAAGGTGTGACGCTGCTGCGCGTAGGAGACGCCCAGTTCGAAGGCACGCTGAGCGACACCGCAGCCACGCGCCGCGACATTCACGCGGCCGACCTCGACTCCGTCCATCATTTGGTAAAAACCTCGGCCGGTCTGGCCGCCGAGCACCCGGTCGGCCGGAATCCGCAGGCCGTCCATGATCAACTCGGTGGTGTCGACGCCCTTGTAGCCCATCTTGTCGATCTTCCCGGGGATGGTGAGACCGGGCCGGACCTCCCCGAAACCGGGCTCCTTCTCGACCAGGAACGTCGTCATCGACTTGTGCGGCGCGGTGCCCTCCGGGTGCCCTTCGTCACTTCGCACGAGTACGGCGACGAGCGATGACGTACCGCCGTTCGTCAGCCACATCTTCTGACCGGTCAGGACGTACTCGTCGCCGTCCTTGACCGCCTTGGACGTGATCGCCGAGACGTCGGAACCCAACCCCGGCTCCGACATGGAGAACGCGCCCCGGATGTCGCCGGCCGCCATGCGCGGCAGGAAGTGGTCCTTCTGCTCCTGCGTGCCGTGCTGCTTGAGCATGTAGGCCACGATGAAGTGGGTGTTGATGATCCCGGACACGGACATCCACCCGCGCGCGATCTCCTCCACGCACAGGGCGTACGTCAGCAACGACTCGCCGAGGCCGCCGTACTCCTCCGGGATCATCAGGCCGAAGAGGCCCAACTCCTTGAGCCCGTCGACGATCGCTTGCGGATACTCGTCGCGGTGCTCCAGCTCGGTGGCGACCGGGAGGATCTCCTTGTCCACGAAGTCGCGGACGGTGGACAGGATTTCCCGCTGGATGTCGGTGAGACCGGCGGTCTGGGCGAGTCGCGCCATGGCTACTTCTCCGTCTGCTTCAGCTGGGGGCGGCCGGGCTGCTCGCCGCCGCGCTCCTTGATGTACGTCTCGGTCGGCACCATCACCTTGCGGCGGAACACACAGACCAGCGTGCCGTCCTGCTTGTAGCCCTTGGTCTCGACGTAGACGATCCCGCGGTCGTTCTTCGACTTCGACGGCGTCTTGTCGAGGACCGTCGTCTCGCCGTAGATCGTGTCTCCGTGGAAGGTCGGCGCCACGTGCTTCAGCGACTCGACCTCCAGGTTGGCGATCGCCTTGCCCGACACGTCCGGCACGGACATGCCCAGCAGCAGCGAGTAGATGTAGTTCCCGACCACCACGTTCTTGCCGAAGTCTGTTGTGTTCTCGGCGTAGTTGGCGTCCATGTGGAGCGGGTGGTGGTTCATCGTCAGGAGACAGAAGAGGTGGTCGTCGTACTCCGTGACGGTCTTTCCGGGCCAGTGCTTGTAGACCGCGCCGACCTCGAACTCCTCGTAGGTGCGTCCGAACTGCATGGTGCTCAGGCCTCCGGGGCTTCGAACTTGGACGTGCGCTCCATACCGGCGGCCCGGCCCTTGCCCGAGATGACGAGCGCCATCTTGCGGCTGGCCTCGTCGATCATCTCGTCGCCGAGCATCGCCGAGCCCTTCTTGCCGCCTGCCTCGGACGTGTAGTAGTCGTACGCGTCCAGGATCAACTCGGCGTGGTCGAAGTCCTCTTGAGAGGGCGAGAAGATCTCGTTGGACGCCTCGACCTGGCCCGGGTGCAGCACCCACTTGCCGTCGAAGCCGAGCGCGGCGGCCCGCTGGGCGACCGCGCGGTAGCCGTCGATGTTGCGGATCTGGAGGTAAGGGCCGTCGATCGCCTGGAGGTTGTTGGCGCGGGCGGCCATAAGGATCTTCATCAGGATGTAGTGGTAGGCGTCCGCCGGGTAGCCGGGCGGCTGCTCGCCCACGACCAACGACTTCATGTTGATCGACGCCATGAAGTCGGCCGGGCCGAAGATGATCGTCTCGACGCGCTGGGAGGCCGTCGCGATCTCGTTGACGTTGTTGAGGCCCTGCGCGTTCTCGATCTGCGCCTCGATGCCGATCTTGCCAACCTCGAAGCCCATCGTCTTCTCGATCTGCGTCAGCAGCAGGTCCAGAGCGACGACCTGCTGGGCCGTCTGCACCTTCGGCAGCATGATGCAGTCGAGGTTCTGGCCCGCGCCCTCGACGACCGTGACGACATCGCGGTACGTCCACTCGGTCGTCCAGTCGTTGACGCGCACGACCCGCGTCTTGCCCGTCCAGTCGCCCTCGTTGAGGAACTTGACGATGGTGTGCCGCGCCTCGGGCTTGGCGAGCGGCGCGCAGGCGTCCTCCAGGTCCAGGAAGACCTGGTCGGCCGGGAGGCCCTGCGCCTTCTCCAGGAAGCGCGGGTTGCTCCCGGGGACCGCGAGACAGGAGCGTCGCGGACGAAGCCGGTTCACGGGGGCGGGCGTGGTCATGCGGGGACCTCCAGAGGGTCGAGCTTGTTCGCTTTCCGGATCTCGTCGACGATACGGCCGATGATTCCCGTGATGTCGAAGTCCTTCGGGGTGAAGACCGCGGCCACTCCCGCGGCCCTGAGCTGCTCGGCGTCGGCGTTCGGGATGATCCCGCCGGCGATCACCGGGATGTCGGCCGCACCGGCCTCGCGCAGCCGGTCCAGCACGTCCGGCACCAGCTGCGCGTGCGAGCCGGACAGGATGGACAGGCCGACCGCGTGCACGTCCTCGGCGATGGCCGCGTCCACGATCTGCTCCGGGGTGAGCCGGATGCCCTGGTAGACCACCTCGAAGCCGGCGTCCCGCGCGCGTACGGCGATCTGCTCGGCGCCGTTGGAGTGTCCGTCCAGGCCCGGCTTGCCGACCAGGAAGCGCAGCTTTCCGGCGCCCATCTCGCGCGCCGTCACATCCACCTTGCGGCGTACCTCGGCCATCGCCGAGCCCTCCTCGGCGGGCACCGCGACGGGCGCCGACGAGACGCCCGTGGGCGCCCGGAACTCGCCGAACACCTCGCGCAGGGCCCCGGCCCACTCACCGGTCGTGACACCGGCGCGGGCGCACTCCAGGGTGGCCTCCATGAGGTTGTCGGTGCCCTTGGCGGCCTCCTTCAGCCGCTCCAGCGCCTTGCACGGGCGCGGGTGGTTGAACGGCGGCTGGTAGCGCGTGTCCCGCCAGTGCTGCAACGACTCGATGACCCGGGCCTCGACGGCCGGGTCGACCGTCTGGATCGCTGTATCGAGGTCGGCGGTGAGTGGATTGGGCTCGGTCGTGTTGAAGATGTTGACGCCGACGATCTTCTCTTGACCGGACTCAATACGACCGCGCCGCTCCGCGTGCGAGGACACGAGCTGCGACTTGAGATACCCGGACTCGACGGCGGCCATCGCGCCGCCCATCTCCTCGATGCGGTCGATCTCGGCGAGGGACTCCTCGACCAGGGAGGCCACCTTCGCCTCGATGACGTGCGAGCCCTCGAAGATGTCCGCGTACTCCAACAGGTCGCTCTCATGCGCAAGGACCTGCTGGATGCGCAGCGACCACTGCTGGTCCCAGGGACGGGGGAGCCCCAACGCCTCGTTCCACGCCGGGAGTTGCACGGCACGCGCGCGTGCGTCCTTCGACAGCGTCACGGCCAGCATCTCCAGCACGATTCGCTGGACGTTGTTCTCCGGCTGCGCCTCGGTCAGGCCGAGGGAGTTGACCTGGACGCCGTAGCGGAACCGGCGCTGCTTCGGGTTCTCGATGCCGTAGCGCTCCCGCGTGATCTCGTCCCAGATACGGCCGAACGCGCGCATCTTGCACATCTCCTCGATGAAGCGGACGCCCGCGTTCACGAAGAAGGAGATGCGGGCGACGACATCGCCCCTGCGGTCCTCGGGGATCTGACCGGAGGCGAACACCGCGTCCAGGACGGCGATCGCGGTGGACATCGCGTATGCGATCTCCTGGACCGGTGTGGCTCCGGCCTCCTGGAGGTGGTAGCTGCAGATGTTGATCGGGTTCCACTTGGGGATGTGGTTGACCGTGTAGCAGATCATGTCGGTCGTCAGCCGGAGCGAGGGAACCGGCGGGAACACGTGTGTGCCTCGCGACAGGTACTCCTTGACGATGTCGTTCTGGGTCGTCCCCTGGAGCTGGGTGATGTCGACGCCCTGCTCCTCGGCGACGACCTGATAGAGCGCCAGCAGCCACATGGCGGTGGCGTTGATCGTCATCGAGGTGTTCATCTGGTCCAGGGGGATGTCCTGGAACAGACGGCGCATGTCACCGACGTGGGCCACCGGCACGCCGACCCGGCCGACCTCGCCGCGGGCGAGGATGTGGTCGGAGTCGTAGCCGGTCTGCGTCGGCAGGTCGAACGCGACCGACAGACCGGTCTGGCCCTTGGCGAGGTTGCGCCGGTACAGCTCGTTGGACGCCTCTGCCGTGGAGTGACCGGCGTACGTGCGCATGAGCCACGGCCGGTCTTTCTGGCGCTCAGTCATGTACTGGACCTCAGCCCTCAGATGTTCCGGAAGCGGTTGATGGCGTCGATGTGCTGGGCGCGCTTCTCCTCGTCGCGGACACCGAGGCCTTCCTCGGGGGCGAGGCACAGAACGCCGACCTTGCCCTGGTGGAGGTTGCGGTGGACGTCGTAGGCGGCCTGTCCGGTCTCCTCCAGGGAGTACACCTTGGAGAGCGTCGGGTGGATCTTGCCCTTCGCGACCAGCCGGTTGGCCTCCC
>NZ_JAWOAI010000506.1:0-6877 GCF_033194735.1 Streptomyces sp. W16 | reverse complement strand
GCAGGTGCGGCCGACGCGCCGGCGGACGAGAAAGCGTCGCGTGCTCGCACGGCCGCACGGCCACTGGACGTGACGGCCCTCCGCGCCCACACCGCCGCCGCCCTCCCCGCCCACATGGTCCCCGCCGCCTTCGTCACGCTCGACGTGCTGCCGCTCACCCCGAACGGCAAGCTCGACCGCGCCGCCCTGCCCGCCCCCGACTTCACCACCGGCACAGACACGGGCACCTCGCCCCGCAGCCCACGCGAGGAGATCCTCGCCGGACTCTTCGGCGACGTCCTCGGCCTCGAACGGGTCGGCGCGGACGACGACTTCTTCACCCTCGGCGGCCACTCCCTGCTCGCCATGCGCCTGGTCAGCCGCGTCCGTACGGCACTTGGCGCCGACCTCACCGTCCGTACCGTCTTCGAGGCCTCCACGCCCGCACAGCTCGCCGCCCGCCTCGACGACAGGGCCGGCGGACTGCCCGCCCTCGTCCCCGCCGCCCGGCCCGACGAACTCCCGCTCTCCTACGCCCAGCAGCGCCTCTGGCTGCTGCACCGCATCGAGGGCCCGGGAGCCACCTACAGCATCCCGGCGGCCTGGCGGCTGACCGGCGCGCTCGACCGGGATGCGCTGTCTGCCGCGCTGGACGACCTCGCCGTACGGCACGAAAGCCTGCGCACGGTCTTCCCCGAGCGGGACGGCCGCCCCCGCCAGGTAGTGCTGGACCAGGCCTCCGTACCCCTGCACCACAGCCGGGTCACGGCGACCGAACTGCCCGCCCTGCTCGCCGAATCAGCCGCGCGCGGCTTCGACATCGACCGCGAACTCCCCCTGCGCGCCCACGTGTTCGAGGTGGACGAGGACCAGCACGTGCTGCTGCTGGTGCTGCACCACATCGCCGGCGACCAGTGGTCCGACGGGCCGTTGTGGCGCGACCTGGCCACCGCGTACGAGGCTCGCCGCGAGGGACGGGCGCCCGCGTGGACCCCGCTGCCGGTGCAGTACGCCGACTACGCCCTCTGGCACCGCGACGCGCTCGGCGACCCCGACGCTCCGGACAGCCGCCAGTCCCGCCAACTCGCCTACTGGCACCAGACATTGGCAGGCCTGCCCGACGAACTCGCGCTGCCCGTCGACCGGCCACGCCCGCTGGAGGGCAGCCACCTGGGCGGTGCCGTGGGACTGACCCTCGACGCCGAACGCACCAGCGCCCTGCGCGCGTTGGCCCGCCGCCACGGTGTCAGTATGTTCATGGTCACGCAGGCCGCCGTCGCCGCGCTGCTGCACCGGCTCGGAGCCGGGGACGACATCCCGCTCGGCGCACCGATCTCCGGACGGACCGACGAACACCTCGAAGACCTGATCGGGTTCTTCGTCAACACCCTTGTCCTGCGCACCGATCTGTCCGGCGACCCCACGTTCGCCGACCTGCTCGCCCGCGTCCGGGACACCGACCTCGCCGCCTACGAACACCAGGACCTGCCCTTCGAGCGCCTGGTGGAGGCGGTCAACCCGGCCCGCTCACTGGCCCGGCACCCGCTGTTCCAGGTGATGGTCGTCCACCTCGAAGACGAGGGCGCCACTCCCACCCTGCCCGGTCTCACCGCCCGCCGCGAGGAACTCGGCCAGCAGGGCGCCAAGTTCGACCTCAGCTTCGACTTCGTCGAGCAGGGCGCGGACGGCATGCGGTGCTGGATCGAGTACAGCGCCGACCTCTTCGACGAGTCGACCGCCGAACTCCTCGCCCAGAGCCTGGAGTCGCTGCTCGCCCAGGTGGCCCTCGACCCCGACCGTCGCATCGGCACCCTCGACGTCCTCCACGACGACGAACGCGCTCTCGTCCTCACCGACTGGAACGCCACCACCAGGACCGTCCCGGACCTCACCCTGCCCGAGCTGTTCCGCTGCCAGGTCGCCCGTACCCCGGAAGCCACGGCGGTCGTCTTCGAGGACACCGCCCTCACCTACGCCGAACTCGACCTGCGCGTGGAGAAGTTGGCACACACCCTCGCCGCTCACGGGGCGCGGGCCGAGGCCGTCGTCGCCGTGGCCCTGCCGCGCTCCCTCGCCCTCGTGGTCGCCCTGCTCGCCGTCCACCGCGCGGGCGCCGCCTATCTGCCCCTCGACACCGGCTATCCGGCCGAACGGCTCGCCCACACGCTCGCCGACGCCCGCCCGGTCTGCCTGATCACCGCCGAGGGTGTCGCCCTCCCGGACATCGACGTACCCACCCTCACGGTGGCCACGGACGGCACGCCCGACCGCCCGGCACACGCACCCCTTCCCACCGCCCACGATCCGCGCCACCCCGCCTACGTCATCTACACCTCCGGTTCCACCGGCCGCCCCAAGGGCGTCACCGTCCCCCACCAGGGCATCACCAACCGCCTGTTGTGGATGCAGGACACCTACCGACTCGACGCCGACGACCGGGTCCTGCAGAAGACCCCGGCCGGATTCGACGTGTCCGTGTGGGAGTTCTTCTGGCCGCTCATCACCGGCGCCACCCTCGTCGTGGCCCGCCCCGAAGGCCACCAGGACCCGGCCTACCTCGCCGACCTGATCCGGCGTCAGCACATCACCACGGCCCACTTCGTACCGTCGATGCTGCGCGCCTTCCTCGACGAACCCACCGCCGCCGACTGCGTCGACCTGCGCCAAGTGATGTGCAGCGGCGAGGCGTTGCCCGCCCCGCTGGCCGCCCGCTTCCACCAGGTCCTCGCCGACACCCGGCTGCACAACCTGTACGGGCCCACCGAGGCGTCCGTCGACGTCACCGCCCACGAGGTGCCCGCCGACCCGGCCACCGTGCCGATCGGCCGCCCGGTGTGGAACACCCGCACCTACGTCCTCGACGCTCACCTGCGCCCGGTACCGCCCGGCGTGGCCGGCGAACTGTACTTGGCGGGCGTCCAGTTGGCGCGCGGCTACCTCGGCCGCCCCGCCCTGACCGCCGAACGCTTCGTCGCCGACCCCCACGCCACCGAACCCGGCGCCCGCATGTACCGCACCGGAGACCTGGCCCGCTGGACCCGGGACGGCACCCTGGAATACCTCGGCCGCGCCGACGACCAGGTCAAGCTGCGCGGTTTCCGTATCGAACTCGGCGAGGTCGAGAGCGTGTTGACCGCCCACGCGAGCGTCGCGCACGCCACCGTCGTCCTACGGGACGAACGGCTCGTTGCCTATGTCGTGCCGGCCGGCGCCCCGGCCGGCGCCGCCGAACTTCGGGCCCACACCGCCCGGTCACTGCCCGACCACATGGTCCCGGCCGCCGTCGTCACCCTCGACGCCCTCCCGCTCACCCCCAACGGCAAGCTGGACCGCCGTGCCCTGCCCGCCCCCGACTTCGCCGCCGAGGTCACCGACACCCGGCCGCGCACACCGCTGGAGGAGACCCTCTGCGCGCTCGTCGCGGACGTCCTCGGTCTCGAACGGGTCGGTGTCGAGGACGACTTCTTCACCCTCGGCGGCGACAGCATCGTCGCCATGCAGCTGGTGGCCCGCGCCCGCGCGGCGGGGCTCACCTTCAGCCCGCGTGACGTCTTCCGCCACAAGTCGGCGGCCGGGCTCGCCACCGTGACCGCGACCACGCTCACCACCGAGCGCGCCGACGACACCGTGCTGCTCGACCTCACCGACGACGAGCGCGCCGAACTCGCCGCCCTGCCCGCCGGAACCGAGATCCTGCCGGTCTCCCCGCTCCAGGCCGGCCTGCTCTTCCACGCCGCCCTCGACTCGGGCGACGACGGCCCGGACGTCTACACCGTCCAGGTCTCCTACGACCTCGACGGCCCGCTCGACCCCGACCGGCTGCACACCGCCGCACAGGCCGTGCTCGACGCGCACGAGAACCTGCGCAGCGGCTTCCGGCACCTGTCCTCCGGGCGGCCGGTGGCCGTCGTACCGCGAACGGCCGTACTGCCGTGGCGGCAGCTCGATCTGACCGACGAGCCGGAGGAGTGGGAGCGGCTGCTAGTCCAGGAGCGGCGCCGCTTTGACCCCGAACACCCGCCGCTGCTGCGGTTGTTGCTCGCCCGCCTGGGTCCGGACCGGCATCGGCTCGTGCTCTCGCACCAGCACCTGCTGCTGGACGGCTGGTCGTTGCCGCTGCTCACCGCCGAGCTCTGGGCGCGTTACGAGGGCCGCACTCCGGCCGCGCCCGCCCCCTACCGCGAGCACCTTCGACTCCTCGCCGCCCAGGACCCGGCAGCCTCTGCCGCCGCTTGGGCCGAGGCGCTCGGCGGGCTGGCCGAGCCGACCCGGCTCGCACCGGTCGACCCCGACCGGGCCGCCGTCGTACCGAGCACCCACACCGTGGAGTTGGACCCGGACCGTACGGCGGAGCTGGAGGCGTTCGCGCGGCGCCGGGGCGTCACCGTCAACACCCTTGTCCAGGCCGCCTGGGGCGTGCTCCTCGGCCGGCTCACCGGCCGCACCGATGTGGTGTTCGGCGCCACCGTCGCCGGGCGCTCGCCCGAACTGGCCGGTGCCGAGTCGATGATCGGCCTGTTCATCAACACCGTGCCGGTGCGGGTGAACGTCCGCCAGGAGGAGAGCGCGGCCGGCCTGCTGACGCGACTCCAGGACGAGCAGTCCGCCCTCATCGCCCACCAGCACCTCGGTCTCGCCGACATCCAGCGGGCGGCCGGACTCGGTGAACTCTTCGACACCCTCGTGGTGTTCGAGTCGTACCCGGTGGCCGACGCGGAGGAAGCGGGTGACGGACCGCGCGTCACCGTCCGCGACCACGAGGACTCCACCCACTACCCCTTCGCGTGGGCCGTCGAGCCCGCCGAACGGCTGCGGCTGACCGCCGAGTTCCGCCCCGACCTGTTCCAACCGGCCGTCGTACGACGCATCTCGGACGCCCTGACCACCCTCCTCACCGGGATGGCGGCCGACCCCGACCGCCCCGTCGGACGCCTCGACCTGCTCGGCCCCGCCGACCTGGACACCGTCCTGGAGAGCTGGAACGACACCGCGCTCCCGGACTCCGAACGCCCGGGCACGGTCACCGAGTTGTTCGCTGCGCAGGCCGCCGCCGGCCCGGACGCGATCGCCGTCACCGACGGTCGTACGACCTGGACGTTCGCGGAACTCGACGCCCGCACCGACCAGTTGGCGCGCACCCTCGCCGGACACGGCGCCGGACCCGAACGGATCGTGGCCCTCGCGCTGCCCCGCACCGTCGACCACATCGCCGCGATCCTCGCCGTGATGAAGGCGGGCGCCGCCTATCTGCCTCTCGACCCCGACCTCCCCGCCTCCCGCCTGACCGGCATGCTCGAAGACGCCCGCCCCGTGCTGATCCTGGCCACGGGCGAGACGGCCGCCACGCTGCCCCCAACCGGCGTACCGGTACTGCGACTTGACGCCCCTATCGAGGGCTTGCCACAGGGGGAACCCGCCATACCGGACCCCGATCACCCCGCCTACGTCATCTACACCTCCGGCTCCACCGGCCGCCCCAAGGGGGTCGTCGTCACCCAGCGAGGCCTCGCCAACCTCTTCCACAGCCACCGCCACGACCTGCACGAGGTCGCCAGGCAGCGCACCGGACTGCGCCGTCTGCGGGTCGGCCACGCCTGGTCGTTCTCCTTCGACGCCTCCTGGCAGCCGCAGTTGTGGCTGCTGGACGGGCACGCGCTGCACATCGCTGACGACGAGACCCGCCGTGACCCCGAACTGCTCGCCGAGTTCATCCGCGGCCGGGGGATCGACTTCATCGAGGTCACTCCGTCGCTGCTCGCGCAGATGGCGGACAGCGGACTGATCGGCACCGAGGGCGACTGCCCGCTCGCCGTGGTCGGCTTCGGCGGCGAGGCCGTACCCGAGTCGCTGTGGACGCGGCTCGCCGCACTGCCGGACACCGAGGCGTTCAACCTGTACGGCCCCACCGAGGCCACCGTCGACGCGCTCGTCGGCCGGGTCCGCGACAGCGCCACCCCGGTCGTCGGACGCCCCGTCCACGAGTCCCGCGCCTACGTCCTCGACACCGCCCTGCGCCCGGTACCGCCCGGTGTCATCGGCGAGTTGTACCTGTCAGGACCCGGCCTTGCCCGCGGCTACCTCGACCGCCCCGACCTCACCGCCGAACGCTTCGTCGCCGACCCGTACGCCAATCGGCCCGGCGAGCGCATGTACCGCACCGGCGACCTGGCCCGCTGGACCGAGGACGGTCTGCTGGAGTTCGCCGGCCGCACGGACGACCAGGTCAAGATCCGTGGCTTCCGTATCGAACTCGCTGAGATCGAGGCCGCGTTGGACACCCACCCGGCCGTCGCCCAGACCGTCGTCGTGGCCCGCGAACACCGGCCCGGCGTAAGGCAGTTGATCGCCTACGTGGTCGCCGACGAGGCGGACGGGTCCGCTCTGCGCGCCCATGCCGCCGCCGTACTGCCCGACTACATGGTCCCGGCCGCCGTGGTCGTCCTCGACCGGTTGCCGCTGATGTCCAACGGCAAGCTCGACCGATCCGCCCTGCCCGCCCCGGACTTCACCGCGACGGGCGGCGGCCGGGCCCCCGAGAACGACACCGAGCGCACCCTGCGCGATCTGTTCGCGGACGCGCTCGGGCTGCCCGCCGAGGCGGTCGGCACGGACGACGACTTCTTCACCTTCGGCGGCGACAGCATCGTCGCCATGCAACTCGTCGCCCGCGCCCGGGCAGGCGGCCTGCGCGTCACCCCGCGCCAGGTCTTCCAGCACCGAACCGTCGCCGCACTGGCGGCAGTTGCCGTCCCGCTCGGCACCGCCGAACGGCACGCCGTCCACGACGACGGCACCGGCACCGTCCCGCTCACCCCGATCATGCGCGGCCTGCTGGAGCGCGGCGGTCCCATCGCCGCGTACCACCAGGCGGCCCTGGTCCAGACCCCCGCCGACCTGA
>NZ_JAWOAI010000505.1:0-6881 GCF_033194735.1 Streptomyces sp. W16 | reverse complement strand
CCCCCACCCCAAACTCCACACCTCTCCCCGCCCCCGACCCCTGGCACCGCTACGACCCCTGGGCGTCCCCACCGCCCCCGGCCCCCCTCCAGCACACCGGCACAGCAACCCCCACCCACCAGCAGCGCCGCAACCGCACCCGGAAACTCCTCGTCGTCTCCGGGCTCGTGCTCGCGCTGGTTTCCGGGGGCGTCGGAGGTGTCGTAGGGGCGTATGTCGAGCGGGACGATGCTGGCGGGGATGTCGTGCTGCCGCAGGCCGGTGTGGAGGGGGGTGGGCGGGCTGCCGGGAGTGTGGCCGGGATTGCCGCTCGGGCGTTGCCCAGTGTCGTGACCTTGCATGTGAGCGGTGACGAGGAGTCGGGGACCGGTACCGGGATCGTGTTGGACACGCGGGGGCACATCCTCACCAACAACCATGTCGTGCAGCCCGCGGGCGGCGACGGCGAGATATCCGTGAGCTTCAGCGGGGGACAGACCGCCAAGGCGAAGGTCGTCGGGCACGACACCGGGTACGACCTCGCCGTCGTGCAGGTGAGCGGGGTGCGTGGGCTGAAGCCGATGCCGCTCGGGAACTCCGACAACGTGCGGGTCGGCGACCCCGTCGTGGCGATCGGCGCTCCCTTCGACCTCGACAACACCGTGACCGCCGGGATCATCAGCGCCAAGGACCGGCCCATCACGGCCGGCGGTGAGGCAGCGGACGGGAGCGATGTGTCGTACGTCGACGCCCTGCAGACCGACGCGCCCATCAACCCGGGCAACTCCGGCGGGCCGCTGCTCGACGCCCAGGGGCGGGTCGTCGGGATCAACTCGGCCATCCGGTCCGCCGACGACGGGTCCGACCTGGGCAGCGGTCAGGCCGGTTCCATCGGGCTCGGCTTCGCCATCCCCGTCAACCAGGCCAAGCGCGTCGCCGAGGAGCTGATCAACACCGGGAAGGCCGTCCACCCGGTCATCGGCGTCACCCTCGACATGGACTACACCGGGGACGGAGCCCGCGTCGCGACGAAGGGGAGTGGCGGTGACCCCGCCGTCACCGTCGGCGGGCCGGGCGCCAAGGCCGGGCTCAAGGCGGGCGACGTCATCACCGAGGTCGACGGCGAGCGCGTCCACTCCGGCGACGAACTGATCGTCAGGACCCGCGCCCACCGCCCCGGCGACCACCTGCGCCTGACCCTCCGACGCGGCGGCAAGGACATGACCGTGTCGCTCGTTCTGGGCTCCTCGACCGGTGATTGACAGAAACGTCACAGGTGAGAGCCCCGCGCCCCGTCCCACTAGGCAAACAACCCGGAAAACCGGTCCCGTACACCCACTCGTAGCCCACGGGACAGTACCGGTCGGGTGGGATCGCCGGGTACCGTGGACCCGGCCCGGACCACGGAAGACGCGCACAGACCGCCGAGGGCCGAGGACCGAGGACATCGCAAGGAGCTTCAGGTGTTCAATGACATAGGACCGCTAGAGCTGGTGACGATCATTGTCCTCGCCGTGCTCGTCTTCGGTCCGGACAAGCTCCCGAAGGTCATCCAGGACGTCATGCGGACGATCCGGAAGATCCGAGAGTTCTCGGAGAGCGCCAAGGCCGACATCCGCGAGGAACTGGGCCCGGACTTCAAGGACTTCGACTTCGAGGACCTCAACCCCAAGACGTTCCTGCGCAAGCAGCTGGACAACGACGAGCTGGGGCTCAAGGAGATCCGCAACGGCTTCGACCTGAAGAAGGAGATGGCCGAGGTCACGGAGGCGGTGCAGAGCGCCGACGCCCCGAGTTCCACGCCCTCTTCCGGTGGTCGTATCGACATGACCAAGAAGCCCGAGGACCCCGAGAAGGACGAGCGCCCGCCCTTCGACGCGGACGCCACCTGACCCTTCCGCGCGGTTCCCGGAGTGCTGCCCACGTGACGCGTTTCATACGTCCGCCACGCCCTCGTACGGCCTGAACACGGCCTCCGCACGCCTCACGCGCCGGGCGCTTTCCGGGCTGCCTCCCACGAGGTGGCTATGCTGCCGAGTTGTTGTGCGGACCGGGCGAGTCGCCCGAAGGGGGGCGGGCCGCCCCGGTCCGACGAGAGCGAGGAGGCGTCCGGCATGGAGACGACGAGTCGGGTAGGCGCGCAGGCGCCGGCCGCGGAGGGTGGACAACAGGTCCCCTCCGCCCGGCGCACGGTCGACGGCTACCTGCTGGCGCCCTTCCCGTGGTACGGCCTCGACGAGGCCTTCACGGGGCCGCGCTGGCTGATGCAGGTGGGCATGGCGGCGGACGGTGCCGTCGAGCACGGTTCGATCGGGCACGGCGACGAGCCCTCCGTACGCAACGAAGGCACGGAGGACAAGGAGAAGTTCGCGGTGGTCGTCACCGTCGCGGGCAACCCCGCCCGGCGCACCGCCGACGGCACAGGTCTCCTGGAGGCCACCTCGGTGTCCTCGGCGGCCTGGCTCGCCGGTGTCGGACTGCTGTCCTTCACCTGGCCCGGCCAGATGGACCACACCCTGCGCGACGACTGGCTGGAGCAGCAGACCGAGACGGCCTGGGTGCTGGCCGACGACCTCGCGGGCGACGACTGGTCGAGCCTGTCCCTGCCCGTGGACGGCGTCCCGACGCCCTTCCACTACCGTGAGTCCGAGTTCGGCTGGGTACTGGCCGGGTCGACCCAGGCGGGGGTCCACGTGGGGGCGTACGGCAGGGGAATGAGCGCGTACGGGCTCGGCTTCGCCGTGATCAAGGACATCGCGGCGTACGCCCAGTAGCTGCTACGACGATGGGGGCGCCGTCTCAGCGGACGGCGCCCCCATCGTCGTAGGAAGAGCTCTAGAACTTGTTCTTGGGGGTGATCCCGAGTGACAGTCCCGAAAGGCCCCGCTGCCGTCCCCCCAGCTTCCCCGCGATCGACCGCAGGGCCGCGCCTGCCGGGGAGTCCGGGTCGGTCAGGACGACCGGTTTGCCCTCGTCGCCGCCCTCGCGGAGGCGGACGTCGATCGGGATGGAGCCGAGGACGGGGACCGAGGCGCCCGTCGTGCGGGTCAGGCCGTCCGCCACCGACTGGCCGCCGCCGGTGCCGAAGACGTCGACCATCTCGCCGCAGTGCGGGCACGGCAGGCCCGCCATGTTCTCGACGACGCCGACGATCTTCTGGTGGGTCTGTACGGCGATGGAGCCCGCCCGCTCGGCGACCTCGGCCGCCGCCTGCTGAGGGGTCGTCACGACCAGGATCTCGGCGTTCGGGACGAGCTGGGCGACCGAGATCGCGATGTCGCCCGTGCCCGGCGGGAGGTCGAGGAGCAGGACGTCGAGGTCGCCCCAGTACACGTCCGCCAGGAACTGCTGGAGCGCCCTGTGCAGCATCGGGCCGCGCCACACCACCGGGGCGTTGCCCGGGGTGAACATGCCGATGGAGATGACCTTCACGCCGTGGGCCGACGGCGGCATGATCATGTTCTCGACCTGGGTGGGGGTGCCGTCGGCGCCCAGCATGCGCGGCACGGAGTGGCCGTAGATGTCGGCGTCGACGACCCCGACCTTGAGGCCGTCGGCGGCCATCGACGCCGCGAGGTTCACCGTCACCGAGGACTTGCCGACGCCGCCCTTGCCGGAGGCGACCGCGTAGACGCGGGTGAGGGAGCCGGGCTGCGCGAAGGGGACCTCGCGCTCGGTCTTTCCACCGCGCAGGGCGGTCGCGAGTTCCTTGCGCTGCTCGTCGCTCATCACGTCCAGGGTCACGTCGACGCCGGTGACGCCCTCGACACCCAGGACCGCCTCCGTCACGCGCTGCGTGATCGTCTCGCGCATGGGGCAGCCGGAGACCGTCAGGTACACCGTGACCGCGACCGCTCCGTCCGCACCGATGTCCACCGACTTGACCATCCCCAGTTCGGTGATGGGTCGGTTGATCTCGGGGTCGTTCACCGTCGACAGCGCTTCACGCACCGCGTCTTCCGTAGCCATGTGTCGATGGTACGGCGCCGGATGGGCCCTTCGGCCAGCCCCTCAGCGGTCGTCTGCGTCACGCACCGCAGACCGTTCTGCCGGGAATACGACATGCCCGTCGTGCCGCACGTCCAGCTCCTTCACCAGGTCCTGCAGCTCGGAGCGGATCCAGTCCCGGGTCGCCACCTCGCCGAGACCGATGCGCAGGGCGGCGATCTCGCGGGTGAGGTACTCGGTGTCGGCGATCGACCGCTCGTTCTGCTTGCGGTCCTGTTCGAGGTTGACCTTGTCGCGGTCGTCCTGCCGGTTCTGCGCGAGCAGGATCAGCGGGGCCGCGTACGAGGCCTGGAGCGACAGCATCAGCGTGAGGAAGATGAACGGGTAGTTGTCGAAGCGCACAGCGCGCGGGGCGAAGATGTTCCACAGCACCCACGCGATGATGACGACCGTCATCCAGACGATGAACCGCCCGGTGCCCAGGAAGCGGGCGATCCGTTCCGACAGCCGTCCGAAGGCCTCCGGGTCGTACTCGGGCAGCAGCCGGCGCCGGGGCGGGCGCGGCTGGTCGAGCCGGGTCCGCGACCGGGGGGTGGCGGTCGCGCCCGCCGGGGTCCGCTCACGCGTGGTCTCGCGCTCAGGAGTCATGAGCCGCCACCTCCTCTGCTTCTGCTTCTGCCTCGTCCTCGTCCAGATGGAATTCCGTCTCCCGCCAGTCCTCGGGCAGCATGTGGTCCAGCACGTCGTCCACGGTCACCGCGCCGAGCAGCGACCCGGTCTCGTCGACCACGGGCGCCGCGACCATGTCGTACGTCGCGAAGAATCCGGCGATGAGCTGCAACGAGGCGTCCGGGTCCAGCGGTTGCAGGCCGTCGTCGATGATCGCGCTGACCAGGGTGTACGGCGGGTCGCGCAGCAGCCGCTGGAAGTGGACCGTGCCGAGGTACTTGCCGGTGGGGGTGTCGTCGGGCGGGCGGCACACGTAGACCTGGGCGGCGAGGGCGGGGGAGAGGTCGGCGTTGCGGACCCGGGCGAGCGCGTCGGCGACGGTCGCGTCCGGGCGCAGGATGATCGGCTCGGTCGTCATCAGGCCGCCGGCGGTGTGCTCTTCGTACGACATCAGGCGGCGTACGTCGGCCGCTTCGGAGGGCTCCATCAGGTTCAGCAGCCGCTCCTGGTCCTCCTCCGGCAGCTCGCCGAGCAGGTCGGCCGCGTCGTCCGGGTCCATCGCCTCCAGGACGTCCGCCGCGCGCTCCTCCTTCAGCTTGCCGAGGATCTCGATCTGGTCGTCCTCCGGGAGCTCTTCGAGGACGTCGGCGAGACGGTCGTCGTCGAGGGCGGCGGCTACCTCGGCGCGCCGCTTGGGGGATAGATGGTGCAGGACGTTGGCGAGGTCGGCGGGCCGCAGCTGCTCGAAGGTGGCCAGGAGGCTCTCCGCGCCCTGTCCCTGCTCCTCCAGGGAGAAACCGGTGACGGCGGACCACTCCACGGTCAGCGTCTCGCCCTTGGCCCTTCTGAAGGCTCCGCCGGCCTTGCCCTTGCGTACGAAGACCCGGTCGATCTCCCAGTCCCGGCGGGCAGGCAGCTGCTGTACCGCCAGGTCGAGGACGGTGACCTCCTCGTGGGTCTCCACGAGGGTGACGCGCCGGTCGAGGAGTTCGCCGAACACCAGCCGCTCGGTGGGCCGTTGCTCGAAGCGGCGGACGTTGAGCACGCCGGTGGTGATGACCTGGCCGGACTCGATGCCGGTGACCCGGGTCATGGGGAGGAAGATGCGGCGCCGGGTGGACAGTTCGACGACCAGGCCGAGCAGCCTGGGCGGTCGCTGGCCGACGCGCAGCATGACGACGAGGTCGCGGACGCGGCCCACCTGGTCGCCGTTCGGATCGAAGACGGCGACACCGGAGAGGTGCGAGACGAAGACCCTGGGGGCGCCTCCTGCCATGGCTGCACCTCCCTTTCTTTCCTGGTTTCCGGATGTTCCGATTTGCCCGCTCGGACGGGCTTCAGGCTAGCCCGTCCGTTTGCGATCCGCGCAGGTGGGCGGTCCGGACGGACCCGCTCCGCCACCGTGTGACGACCCCGGTACGCTGCCGTACGCCATCGCCGCCCTCCGCACGAAAGGCCCCCCACCTGTGACTGCGATTCCCCCGGTCCGAAACCGTCGTGCGGCACTGTTCGGCGCGGTCTGCGCCCTGGTCGTGACGGGCACGGGACTGACGGGGTGCAGTGAGGATCCGGACGCGGGGACCAACGGGGTCGGCAAGCTGGCCGCCGACAAGATCCAGTCGAAGTCGGTGACGGCCGCGGGCGCCGCCGACGCGGTACGGCTCTCCGGGACCGTCGTCACCAGCGGACGGACGTACACGCTCGACATGCGGCTGAAGTCCGACGGCGGCAGCGGCTCGGTCACCTCGAAGGGGTCGACCTTCGGGCTGCTGCGGATCGGCGAGCAGCTGTACCTGAAGGCCGACGCGGACTTCTGGAACAGCAACGGCGACTCGGGCGTCGGCGACTCGCTGCACGGCAAGTACGTGAAGGTGCCGCAGGGTGACCCCTCGTACAAGAAGTTCAGTGGTTTCACGGACAAGGACGTCCTCCTCTCCAGTCTGCTGACCCTGCACGGTTCACTCGCGACGGACGGACACCACGACCAGAACGGCGTCCGCACCATCCGCATCACCGGCGACGACGGCTCCGGCGGCACCCTCGACGTGTCCCTTGAGGGCAAGCCGTATCCGCTCCGGCTGGTCCGCGCGGGCGGCGCGGGCACCCTGACCTTCTCGGACTGGGGCAAGAGCTTCGCCGTGACGGAACCGGCGGACGACGACACTGTCGACTACGGCAAGCAACTGCCGTCTTCCTAGCGGCAGTTACCGCCGTTTGCGTTTCTTCAGAAGCAGCCGCGGCAGCGCGGCCGGGGCCGGCTGACGGGTCGTCGCGGGCGACGGCAG
>NZ_JAWOAI010000504.1:0-6939 GCF_033194735.1 Streptomyces sp. W16 | reverse complement strand
CCTCCAGCACGAGAAGGCGGATGCCGTCCGCGAGGGCCCGGTAGGCGGGCGGGCGGCGGGTGCCGGGCCCGGCCGGGCGGTCCTGCTGGGAGTTGAGCAGCCGGGCCAGCTGCGCGGCGCCCATCGCCGAGGTCCACTGCGCCATGGAAACCAGTCCACCTTCCCGGAATTGGCCATGGATGACGTTTGTTCTCAAGCCACAGAGTGTCATGTGCCAGGCCACTACCACCACCAGGGGGCACCTCTTGTCCACGCGGAACCGTCTCGGGCGACGGTTGGTCCAGCTCTACGTCGGACTCGCGCTCTACGGCGCCAGCTCAGCGCTCCTGGTGGTGTCGGGCCTGGGTCTGGAACCCTGGAACGTGCTCCACCAGGGCCTCGCCGAACTCACCGGCCTGACGATCGGTGTCGTCTCGATCATCGTGGGCGCGGCGGTGCTGCTCCTGTGGATCCCGCTGCGCCAGCGGCCGGGCCTGGGCACCGTCTCCAACGTGTTCGTGATCGGCCTGGCCATGGACGGCACCCTCGCGCTGGTGCCCGACGCGCACGGCCTGGCCGTACGGATTCCGCTGCTGATCGCCGGCATCCTGCTCAACGGGGTCGCCACCGGGCTCTACATCTCCGCGAGCTTCGGACCGGGCCCGCGCGACGGGCTGATGACCGGGCTGCACAAGCTCACCGGCCGCTCCATCCGCCTGATCCGCACGGGCATCGAGGTCACCGTCGTGGCCACCGGCTTCGCGCTCGGCGGCACCGTCGGCATCGGCACCCTCCTGTACGCCCTGGCGATCGGCCCGCTCGCCCAGCTCTTCCTGCGCGTGTTCGCCGCCCCCTCGGCATCCGGCGGCAGCACGGTCGTAGCCACCGGGTCACCGGAACGGGCGATACTGCCCGGGTGACCACGCTCATACGTCATCCGTATCTCGACCATCCCGGCCCGATCCCGTTCGCCCACCGGGGCGGCGCGGCGGACGGCCTGGAGAACACCGTGTTCCAGTTCCGGCGCGCGGTCGAGCTGGGCTACCGGTACATCGAGACCGACGTGCACGCCACCGCTGACGGGAAGCTCGTCGCCTTCCACGACGAGACCCTGGACCGGGTGACCGACGGGGCGGGGCGGATCGCGGACCTGTTCTGGTCCGACGTGAGCCACGCGCGCGTGGCGGGCAAGGAACCGGTGCCCCTCTTCGAGGAGCTGCTGGAGACGTTCCCCGAGGTGCGCTGGAACGTCGACATCAAGGCGGAGCCGGCGCTCCACCCCCTCCTGGACCTGCTGGAGCGCACCGACTCCTGGAACCGCGTCTGTGTCGGCTCCTTCTCCGAGAAGCGCGTGGTCCGTGCCCAGCACCTGGCCGGGCCGCGCCTGGCCACGTCGTTCGGCACGCGCGGGGTGCTGAATCTGCGGCTGCGCTCCTGGGGCGCGCCCCTCCCCGTGCGCCGCTCGGCGGTCGCCGCACAGGTGCCCGAGGAGCAGTCGGGCGTCCCTGTCGTCGACAGGCGCTTCGTGCAGGCGGCACACGCGCGTGGAGTGCAGGTCCACGTGTGGACCATCAACGAGGCCGATCGCATGCACCGGCTTCTCGACCTGGGAGTGGATGGCATCATGACCGATCACATCGACACACTGCGCGAGGTCATGGTGGAGCGGGGCGTCTGGGCCTGAGCCCCTGGGCCGACGCGTGCACGGGAAGCGAGGGCATGGGTGGGTACCGACACCCTGCGGTCACCGGCGGCCGACGAGGCAGCCGAACGGCGGCGTGAACAGCGCGGCTGGTACTTCTACGACTGGGCCTGCTCCGTCTACTCGACGAGCGTACTGACCGTCTTCCTGGGCCCCTATCTGACCTCGGTCGCGAAGTCGGCGGCCGACCCGGACGGGTTCGTGCATCCCCTGGGGATACCGGTCCGGGCGGGGTCCTTCTTCGCCTACACCGTCTCCGCGTCCGTGATCGTGTCGATCCTCGTCATGCCCCTGGCGGGCGCGGCGGCCGACCGCACGGGCCGCAAGAAGCCCCTCCTGGCGCTCGCCGCCTATGTGGGCGCGACCGCCACCACGGGCCTGTTCTTCCTGGACGGCGACCGCTATCTGCTCGGCGGCTTCCTGCTGATCGTCGCCAACTCCTCCGTGGCCGTCTCGATGGTCGTGTACAACTCCTACCTCCCGCAGATCGCCCCGCCCGAGGAACGCGACGCGGTCTCCTCCCGAGGCTGGGCCTTCGGCTACGCGGCGGGCTCCCTGGTCCTCGTCCTGAACCTGATCCTCTTCACGGCCCACGACTCCTTCGGCCTCTCCGAGTCGATGGCCGTGCGCATCTGTCTCGCCTCGGCCGGCATCTGGTGGGGCGCCTTCACCCTCGTACCGCTGAAACGGCTGCGCGACCGCGGCCGTACGACGTCCGAGGCGCCCACGGCGCAGGGCTGGCGGCAGCTGGCGGCGACGGTCCGGGACATGCGCGGCAAACCACTCACGCTGTCCTTCCTGTTCGCCTACCTGATCTACAACGACGGCATCCAGACGGTGATCTCACAGGCGTCCGTGTACGGCTCCGAGGAGCTGGGCCTGAGTCAGTCGACGCTCATCACGGCCGTGCTGATGGTCCAGGTGCTCGCGGTGGCGGGCGCGCTCGGGATGGGGCGACTCGCCCGGACCTACGGGGCCAAGCGGACGATTCTCGGCTCCCTGGTGGCGTGGACGGTGACGTTGGCCGCCGGGTACTTCCTGCCCGCCGGCGCGCCCGTCTGGTTCTTCGTGCTGGCCGCCGGGATCGGCCTCGTCCTGGGCGGCAGCCAGGCGCTGTCCCGGTCCCTGTTCTCGCATCTGGTGCCGCCCGGCAAGGAAGCCGAGTACTTCTCGGCGTACGAGATGAGCGATCGGGGCATGAGCTGGCTGGGCCCACTTCTGTTCGGGGTGACGTACCAGCTGACCGGAAGTTATCGGGACGCGATCATCTCCCTGGTGGCCTTCTTCATCGTGGGATTCGTACTGCTCGCGCGGGTTCCGGTGGCGCGGGCGATCAGCGACGCGGGGAATCCTCTTCCCGAGAGGATTTAGCGCTGGAGGCGAAAGGGCGGTAGTGTACGCGTTTGGCCTGCCTGGCGTACCGTTACTGCGCGTCAAAGATGACGAATCGCTAGGTGACATCTGCTAGTAGATGTGACAAACCGGGCGCTGGTGGGTACAACAAGGGGCGGCTACGACGGCGACGCATGACCCCGTACGGGAATCTTTACCGCCGACCGGACGTTGACCGGATGACGACGACAGCGACACCTGTCCTGTGGGCGACAAGCCCGGGAGGCACGATTCATGAGTGAGCGAGCTCTTCGCGGCACGCGCCTCGTGGTGACCAGCTACGAGACGGACCGCGGTATCGACCTGGCACCACGCCAGGCCGTGGAGTACGCATGCGAGAAGGGACATCGCTTTGAGATGCCCTTCTCGGTCGAGGCGGAGATTCCGCCGGAGTGGGAGTGCAAGGTCTGCGGGGCCCAGGCACTCCTGGTCGACGGCGACGGCCCTGAGGAAAAGAAGGCCAAGCCCGCGCGTACCCACTGGGACATGCTGATGGAGAGGCGCACCCGCGAGGAACTCGAAGAGGTCCTTGAGGAGCGTCTTGCCGTTCTCCGTTCCGGCGCGATGAATATCGCGGTTCACCCGAGGGACAGCCGCAAGTCGGCCTAGTCCTGAAGGTGCGGAGCGGTTCTACCGCACACGCAAGTGGCACAAGCAAGTAAGCGCGGGCGCCGTACGAACATGTACGGCGCCCGCGCTTTTGCGTGTCCGCGTCCCCGTCAGCGGGTGAGCGGCGGGCGCGGACCCTGCGGGGTGTCGTCGCCGGGCTCGTCCCGGACGATGACCTCGCCCTGGACGACCTTGCCGTCCGGGCGGTGCATCCGGGCCTGCTGGAAGGCGTCCCCCAGGGTGCCGGGGGCGGCCTTGCGCAGCTTCCGCTCGACCGTGCGCTCCGCGTAGCGCCCCAGCGCCTTCTGGACCGGCGGAATCAGCAGGAGCAGCCCCGCCGCGTCCGAGATCAGACCGGGGATCATCAGCAGCAGGCCGCCCAGCATCATCAGGCCGCTGCCACCGCCGCTGGCCGGGGCGGTGCCCTGCTGCACGGCCTGGCTCAGGTTCTGGAAGGCCCGCCGGCCCGCCCGCTTGATCACCACCGCGCCGAGCACGAACCCGGCGACCAGCAGCAGGAAGACCGTAAGACCGCTCGACGCGCCCGCCACGACGGTCAGCAGCCAGATCTCCAGCACCAGCCACGCGGCGATGCCCAGCGGCAGGAACGTACGCAGCCGGGAGCGCTGGGGCCGGGCGGCGGAGGAAGGGGTGGATGCGCCAGTCGTCATACGTCCAGTGTGCCTGGGCCCGGCTCAGTGCGGGATAAGGGGACGATCAACGAGGGCTGTGAGGTTGTGGGGCTACGGCTGTGAGGGCTTTCCTCCCGGCTTGCCCCGGCCGCGGAGTTTGCCGACCCGCTCCCCCACGCCCCACGTGGTGACCCGCCACAGGGCCTCGACGAGGATGTCGCGGCTCATTTTGGAGTCGCCGTGTTCGCGCTCCACGAAGGTGATGGGGACCTCGACGACGTGGTAGCCGGCCTTGACGGCGCGGCGGGCCAGGTCGACCTGGAAGCAGTAGCCCTGGGAGGCCACGTCGTCCAGTCCGAGGCCTTCGAGGGTCTCCTTGCGGAAGGCGCGGTAGCCGCCCGTGATGTCGCGCAGCGGCAGGTCCAGGGCCACGCGTGAGTAGAGGCTGCCGCCACGGGAGATGAACTCGCGGGACCTCGGCCAGTTCACCACCCGGCCGCCGGGCACCCAGCGGGAGCCGAGCACCAGGTCCGCGCCCTTGAGGGCGGTGAGCAGCCGGGGCAGCTCCTCGGGCCGGTGGGAGCCGTCGGCGTCCATCTCGACGAGGACGCCGTAGCCGTTCTCGATGCCCCAGCGGAAGCCCGCTAGGTAGGCGGCGCCGAGGCCCTCCTTGCCCTTGCGGTGCAACACCTGGACCTGTTCGTCCTCGGCCGCCAGCTCGTCGGCCAGCTTGCCCGTGCCGTCGGGGCTGTTGTCGTCGGCCACGAGGACATGAGCCTCGGGGACCGACTGCCGCACCCGCCCGACGATGGCCTTGATGTTCTCCGCCTCGTTGTAGGTCGGAATGATCACCAAGGCCATGCCGAGCGGGCCGAACTTCCGCCCCTGGGCCTGTGCCGCGAGGGCTCCGTCGCCGTCGTTCACTGCTGCCCCTTCATGTCCGTACGCAGGCGTCCACCATAGTGGCCGCCGCCTGGGATGACGTGCCACGTCGTTCGTACGGTGGTGTCGATTCGACAAGAACGGGGTAAGACTGTGCCTTTTGGGTACTGGTGTGCTGCGGATGGGGGCCCGGCGCCCTTCGGGCCGACCTGGGACCCGCCGGCTGCGGGTCGACCAAAGCCGTTGTCTACTGGACGTCCGGGCCCCACCCGGGTCACACCAGCCGACCGGCCGGAACGTTCCCTCGCCGTGGCGCGGGTGCTGAGCCTGGCTCCCAGTGGCGGTGCCCCGGTGCGGCACACCGTCCCTGACCCAGCGGCGCTTCGGCGATTGTTCGGAGGTTCCCCGGTCGGGCGTCCGGTGGTGGACTCGGACGAACCTACCGGCCCCCTGCGCCCGCCTGTCAACAGCCGTCTGATCTGCGCTTTCTCCCTCAAACGGCTGGTCAGGGCAGAGGATGCGCAGGTCGCGCGACAGGGCGGCGGGCGCGGATCGGGGGCGCGCCACCCCGGGAGATCACTCGCCCGGCCGTACGAACACCGTCCGTCCGCCCACGACGGTATGCAGGCAGACGGGTAGGTCGCCGCCCGGTGTCAGGTCGGGCAGTCCGGGTGTGCCGGAGCGCGGGTCGGTCGACCAGCGCGCGACCCGGTCGTCGGGCGCCTGCACGACCAGGGCGTCGGTCCGCCAGACGGCGTAGTCGGCGGGCGCGCCCGGGACCAGAACACCCGCGTCGTCCCGTCCCACGGCCCGCCAGCCACCCCGCGTATGTGCGGTGAACGCGGCCCGAGCGGAGACGCGGTGTTCAGCCGTTCGGTGGAACGCGGCGGCGCGGACCGTGCCCCAGGGGTCGATCGGGGTGACCGGACTGTCGGAGCCGAAGGCGAGCGGGACACCGGCCCGCAGCAGGGCCGCGAAGGGGTTCAGGGCGCGCGCCCGCTCGGCGCCCAGGCGCTGGGCGTACATGCCCTCCTCGCCGCCCCACAGCGCGTCGAAGGCAGGCTGGACGGAGGCGGTCAGGCCCAGCTCGGCGAAGGCCGCGATGGTCTCCGGGGTGAGCATCTCGGCGTGTTCGACGCGGTGCCGGGCGGCGCGGACGCGGGCCAGGCCGACCTTCTCGGCGGCTGCGCGGACGCCCTCGACCACCGCGGTCACGGCGGCGTCCCCGATGGCGTGGAAGCCCGCCTGGAGGCCCGCCTCGGTGCAGGCGACGACATGGGCGGCGACGGCGTCCGCGTCGAGGTACGCGAGGCCGGTGTGTCCGGCGTCGGCGTACGGCTGGTGCAGACAGGCGGTGTGCGAGCCGAGGGCGCCGTCCACGAAGAGGTCCCCCGCCGCTCCTACGGCGCCCAGCTCCCGTGCCTTCACCACGTCCTGCTCGGCCCAGTAGCCGACAACGCGCGGCCCGAGCTCCTCGGCGGCGAGCCGCAGCAGGCCCGTGAAGTCGTCCTCGGAGGAGATCTCGGGCCCCGCGCACTCGTGGACCGAACCGACGCCCAGGGAGGCAGCGTGGGCCAGGGCGGTGCGCTGGGCCTCGACGCGCTGTTCCGGTGTGATGGCGGCGAGCGCGGTGGCGCGTACGGCGTGGTGGGCGTCGGCGGTGAGGGGGCCGTCCGGCGCGTCGAGGCCGGGGACCAGGTCGAGCAGGGCCGTGGTGACGACCGCCGAGTGGACGTCGATAGA
>NZ_JAWOAI010000503.1:0-6939 GCF_033194735.1 Streptomyces sp. W16 | reverse complement strand
CCTCGGCCTGCTTGCGCAGCCGGTCGGCCTCGGCCCTGCGGCGGGTCTCCTCGGCGGCGCGGGCCTCTTCCTCGGCGAGGAGGCGGGCCTTCTCCTCCTCGGCACGCCTGCGTGCGTCCTCGGCGCGCTGGCGGGCCTCTTCGGCCTGGCGTTCGGCCTCGCGGCGCTGGGCCTCCTCCAGCTCGCGCCGCTTGCGCTCCTCCTCCTCGGCGCGCAGCTGGGCGAGCCGCTCCTGGCGCTCGCGCTCCAGGCGCTCCTCCTCGGCCTTGCGGGCGGCCTCTTCCTCGGCCTTGCGGCGGGCCTCCTCCTCGGCGGCCTTGCGCGCTTCCTCCTGGGCCTTGATCTCGGCCTCGGAGAGCGGCAGGACCGTGTCGAGGCGGTGCCTGATCACGGTGGTGACGGCCTCGGGCTCCTGGCCCGCGTCCACCACCAGGTAGCGGCCGGGGTCGGCGGCGGCCAGCGTGAGGAAACCGGACCGCACACGCGCGTGGAACTCGGCGGGCTCCGACTCCAGTCGGTCCGGCGCCTCCGTGAACCGCTCGCGGGCGGTCTCCGGGTCCACGTCCAGCAGGACGGTCATGTGGGGGACGAGTCCGTCGGTCGCCCACCGGTTGATGCGGGCGATCTCGGTCGGGGACAGGTCACGGCCCGCGCCCTGGTAGGCCACGGACGAGTCGATGTAGCGGTCCGAGATGACGATCGCGCCGCGCTCCAGGGCGGGTCGTACGACGGTGTCGACGTGCTCCGCGCGGTCGGCGGCGTAGAGCAGCGCCTCCGCGCGGTGGGACAGTCCCGCCGACGACACGTCGAGCAGGATCGACCGCAGCCGCTTGCCGACCGGTGTCGCGCCGGGCTCGCGGGTCAGTACGACCTCGTGTCCCTTGCCCCTTATCCACTCGGCGAGGGCTTCGGCCTGGGTGGACTTCCCGGCGCCGTCGCCACCCTCCAGGGCGATGAAGAAGCCGGTGGTCGCGGGCACGGTGTCGGGGTCGTCGCCGCCGAGCAGGGCGTCCCGCAGGTCGTGCCGCAGCGGTACTCCGGAGCGGTCGTCGACCTTGGCCAGCACCAGGGCGGCGACCGGCAGCAGCAGTGCGCCGACCAGCATCAGCGTGAACGCGGCTCCGCCGTGCGCGAACACGAACTTGCCGTTCTCCAGGCGGTGCGGGCCGATCAGCGCGGCCACCAGGGGGGCGATCAGCGCGCCGAGTGCCACGGAGACCCGGACGACCGCGTGCAGGTGCTCGGTCGTGCGTGCCCTGCGGTAGTCCTCGGCCTCCTGGTCGAGGAGGGTGTGCCCGGTGTTGGCGGCCACACCCGCGCCGATGCCGGCCAGCGCGACGATCAGCAGCACGGTGGTGACGTCCGGGACCAGGCCGGCGGCGAGCAGCGCGATGCCGGTGAAGGCGATCGCCAGCGTGAGGAGGCGGCGCCGCGACAGCGTCGGGAGCAGGGCGGGTGCCGTACGGATGCCGAGCACGACCCCGCCGGTCAGTCCGAGCACCAGCAGCCCGAAGGTCACCGGGCCGCCATGGAGGTCCTTGGCCTGGAGCACGGACACGGCGACGGCGGCGGAGATCGCTGCGGCGACGGCCGCGCAGGCGACCACGAGCAGCGCGATCGCGCCTGTACGGCCCTTGTCGATGCCGGTGCCCGTCCTGGGGCGGCGCAGTCCTTCGAGCGGCGACCGCGCGCGCGGGGTGCGGATTCCGGGCAGTTCCAGGGCGGTCAGGACGGAGAGGGACGCAGCGAACAGTCCGGCGGCGACGTACGAACCGAGCGCCGCCTGGTGCTGGGCGAACCAGGCGACGCCCGTGCCCAACAGGTTGTTCAGCAACGCGGCCACTACGAGGGCCGCGGCGGCGAGCGGGATCGCCACGAAACTCGTGCGCAGCGAGAGCCGTCGTAGGGCGTCCATGTGGTCGGGCAGCGGCCGGACCGTGGCGCCCTCCAGCGGCGGGGCCGGCAGCAGGGCGGGCGCCGCGCTCTCGCGGCACACCGTCCAGAAGCGCTCGGCGACTCCGGTGACGAAGGCGGTCACCAGGAGCACGGCCAGTGCGTTGTCCGGAGTCCAGTCGATCCACAGCGGGGCGACGATGAGCAGCGCGGCCCGCAGACCGTCCGCGCCGACCATGGTCCAGCGCCGGTCGAGGGGGCCGTCCTGCGAGGTGAGCGAGGTGAGCGGGCCGAGGAGCACCGCCCCGAAGAGCAGTGTCGCCAGGATGCGCGCCCCGAAGACGGCCGCCACCGCGAACGCCACACCCCGATAGCCGCCGCCGAACGAGCCCAGGGCGATCGCCGATTGAAGGGCGAGCACGACCAGGACCAGCAGGGCGAGGGTGTCACCGACACCCGTCACGAACTGCGCGCTCCACAACCGCTTGAGCTGCGGCTGGCGCAGCAGGGCGCGGACGGCACGCTCGCGGGAGTCCGCGACAAGGGCGTCGTCGGGGGCCGGCTGGTGGGCCGTTGGCTGCTCGGCTGGCGTCATGCTTTCAGCCTATCGGCAGCCACCGACAACAAGCCGCGCCCGCCCGGAGCTGCGCACACCCCGACACCAAAGTGATGCCGGGGCGTTCGTTTCGCGACCCCGCGGTGCAGGAAGCGTGCGCGCCTCAGGTCCTGGGCAACAGCCCGGCAGACGTCAGTCCTCCGACGTCACCTTGGAGGTGGCCGTCTTCTTGGCCGTCGCCGTCTTCGCCGCCGTGGTCGTCTTCTTGGCGGCCGTGGTCGTCTTCTTCGCGACGGTCTTCTTGGCCGTCGTCGTCTTCTTCGCGGGCGCCTTCTTGGCCGCCGTCTTCTTCGCCGGGGCCTTCTTCGCCGTCTTCTTGGCGGGCGACTTGGCCCGCTTCTCGGCGAGCAGCTCGTAGCCGCGCTCGGGGGTGATCTCCTCGACGCTGTCGCCGGAGCGCAGGGTCGCGTTGGTCTCGCCGTCGGTGACGTACGGCCCGAAGCGGCCGTCCTTGACGACGACGGGCTTCTCGCTGACCGGGTCGGTGCCCAGTTCCTTCAGCGGCGGCTTGCCGGCGGCCCGGCCGCGCTGCTTGGGCTGGGAGTAGATCTCCAGCGCCTCTTCGAGGGTGATCGTGAAGAGCTGGTCCTCGGCCGTCAGCGAGCGGGAGTCCGTGCCCTTCTTCAGGTACGGCCCGTAGCGCCCGTTCTGCGCGGTGATCTCCACGCCCTCGGCGTCCTTGCCGACGACGCGCGGCAACGACATCAGCTTGAGGGCGTCGGCGAGCGTCACCGTGTCGAGGGTCATCGACTTGAACAGCGAGGCCGTACGCGGCTTGACGGCGTTCTTGCCGGTCTTCGGGGTGCCCTCGGGGAGCACCTCGGTGACGTACGGGCCGTAGCGGCCGTCGCGGGCGATGACCTGGTGGCCCGACTCGGGGTCGGCGCCCAGCTCGAAGTCGCCGCTCGGCTTGGCGAGCAGTTCCTCGGCGTGCTCGACGCTGAGCTCGTCGGGCGCCAGGTCCTCGGGGACGTCGGCGCGCTGGTGGTTCTCGGAATCCTTCTCGCCGCGCTCCACGTAGGGGCCGTAGCGGCCCACCCGCAGCATGATGTCGTTGCCGACCGGGAAGGACGACACCTCGCGGGCGTCGATCGCGCCCAGGTCGGTGACGAGCTCCTTGAGGCCGCCCAGGTGGTCGCCGTCGCCGTTGCCGGCCTCGGCGGCGCCCGTCGCCTCGCCCTCGCCGAAGTAGAAACGCCGCAGCCACGGCACGGCCTGCGCCTCGCCGCTGGCGATGCGGTCGAGGTCGTCCTCCATCTTGGCGGTGAAGCTGTAGTCGACGAGCCGCCCGAAGTGCTTCTCCAGGAGGTTGACCACGGCGAAGGACAGGAAGGACGGCACCAGGGCCGTGCCCTTCTTGAAGACGTAGCCGCGGTCGAGGATGGTGCCGATGATCGACGCGTACGTCGACGGGCGGCCGATCTCGCGCTCTTCGAGCTCCTTGACGAGGCTGGCCTCGGTGTAGCGGGCCGGGGGCTTGGTGGCGTGCCCGTCGACCGTGATCTCCTCGGCGCTGAGCGCGTCGCCCTCGGCGACCTGCGGCAGCCTGCGCTCGCGGTCGTCCAGCTCGGCGTTCGGGTCGTCGGCGCCCTCTACGTAGGCCTTCAAAAAGCCGTGGAAGGTGATCGTCTTGCCGGACGCGCTGAACTCGACGTCCCGGCCGTCGGACGAGGTGCCCGCGATCTTCACGGTGACGGAGTTGCCGACCGCGTCCTTCATCTGGGAGGCGACGGTCCGCTTCCAGATCAGCTCGTAGAGCCTGAACTGGTCGCCGGTCAGGCCGGTTTCGGCGGGCGTGCGGAAACGATCACCCGAGGGGCGGATCGCCTCGTGCGCCTCCTGGGCGTTCTTGACCTTCCCGGCGTACACGCGCGGCTGGGCCGGCAGGTAGTCGGCGCCGTACAGCTGCGTCACCTGGGCGCGGGCGGCCTTGACGGCCGTGTCGCTCAGGGTCGTGGAGTCCGTACGCATGTAGGTGATGTAGCCGTTCTCGTACAGCTTCTGCGCGACCTGCATCGTGGCCTTCGCGCCGAAGCCGAGCTTGCGGCTGGCCTCCTGCTGCAGCGTCGTCGTACGGAACGGGGCGTACGGCGAGCGTCGATACGGCTTCGACTCGACGGACCGGACGGCGAAGTCGGTGTTCTCCAGGGCGGCGGCCAGCGCGCGGGCGTTGTCCTCGTCGAGGTGGAGGGTGTTCGCGCTCTTGATCTGTCCCAGGGAGTCGAAGTCGCGGCCCTGGGCGACCCGCTTGCCGTCGACGGCCTGGAGGCGGGCGACGAGGGTGGAGGGGTCGCTCGCGTCCCCGGCCCGGCCGGTCCCGAAGGTGCCGGTCAGGTCCCAGTACTCGGCGGAACGGAACGCGATGCGCTCGCGCTCCCGCTCGACGACGAGCCGGGTGGCGACGGACTGGACACGGCCGGCCGACAGGCGCGGCATGACCTTCTTCCACAGGACCGGCGAGACCTCGTAGCCGTAGAGGCGGTCGAGGATCCGGCGGGTCTCCTGGGCGTCGACCAGGGGCTGGTTGAGGTCGCGCGGGTTGGCGACGGCGGCGCGGATCGCGTCCTTGGTGATCTCGTGGAACACCATGCGCTTGACCGGGACCTTGGGCTTCAGGACCTCAAGGAGGTGCCACGCGATGGCCTCGCCCTCGCGGTCCTCATCGGTGGCGAGGAAGAGTTCGTCGGAGTCCTTGAGGAGGTCCTTGAGCTTCTTGACCTGGGCCCGCTTGTCGGCGTTGACCACATAGATCGGCGCGAAGTCGTGGTCGACGTCCACACCGAGGCGGCGCACCTCGCCGGTGTACTTCTCTGGCACCTCGGCGGCGCCGTTGGGAAGGTCACGGATGTGCCCGACGCTCGCCTCGACGACATATCCGGGGCCGAGGTAGCCCTTGATCGTCTTCGCCTTGGCAGGGGACTCGACGATGACGAGTCGGCGGCCGCCGTGTGCGGTCTCGCTGGTCGGGGACAACTTCGCTCTTCTCTCCGGTCGACGCTGGGGGCCTCCCCTGGGGCCTTCGTCCCGGGGTCGGGTCATGGTGACGCTGCGGAGTGTGACGGTACATCCCGCCCCCGTGTCAAACGGGAAAAGCCCGCAACGGCCACTCGAACGGTAACCCGACTACCGCCATTCCTGCCGCCCGGAGTCCCCACCGGCCTTTCCGGAGTGATCCGGAGGGTGATCCCCCGGTTACCCGTGCCCCGGCTCGGGCGCGGTGCTCAGACGTGCAGGAAGCACCAGGTTCCGAGGAACAGGGCGGCGACCGCGACGACGCTCGCGAGGGTCGCCGATGCGACCGGGTTCACACCCTGGGCGACGGGTTCACGGTGTCGCACCCTGACCGCGGTCCACAGCAGCAGCGCGCCTCCGAACAGGGCGAACACCAACCCCGCGAAGATCGCCGGCCCGCTCTCCATGCGTGTCCCCTCCCGACCCGGATACCCCGGTCCGGGAGGCTGGCAGCCGTGGGCGACGGGCAGGCCAACCCCCGGTGAATTCGCGGCGCACAACCCTCAGGCGGCCGTGCCCGAGGACGATATCGCCCCGGTCGTCCGGGTGCGGTCGGCCTGGCCCACCGTGCACACGACCGAGTTGAATCCGGCCTTCCAGTTGTCCTCGTCGGACAGATACCCGAAGACGGAGCGGTCGGTTCCGGGCGCCCAAGTCGACTCGAACTTGTTGCTGCACAGCTTGTTCCCCTGCTGCAGCGCCTCCTGGAACGCCATCGTCTTCGGAGTCGTCACGAAACCGATCACCTGGTCGGTGTGCTCGTCGGCGCAGTCGGCCAGGGACGCCGTGAAGTACGTCTTGTGGTCGACGTACAGCCAGCAGTCGCCGACGCTCATCTCGGTGGTCCACACGTTCGACCCGGTGTCCCGGAAGCGCCCTATCTCGCCGCCGATCGGCACATGACGGCCGAGTACGAGACACGCCGTACCGCCCCCGGCCGCCCCGAAGCCCGCCTGTGTCGGCGTGAGGGCGTACACGTCCGCGTCGGCCAGGGAGTCGGCCGCCGCCTTCGCCTTGCCGACGCACCGCTCGGCACCGTGGTCTCGGGCGTCGGCGAAGTCGCTCGCCGTGTCGACCGCCATCACCTGGCCGTCGGGAACGTCGTGCGCACAGCTCACGACCCCGAGGTTGGGCCGCGACCGGAACGCCGTCCCGGTCCACACCGCGTGCACGCAATCGCCGGTCTGCAGCGCCTTCTTGAGACCGACCTCCTGGCCGTACGGATACTCGGAGCCCGTCGGCGACGACGACACGGACGGGGACGCCTTCTTCGTCGCCGCCGTGTCCTTGCCACCGGTCAGCGTGGTCACCGCCCACACCCCGCCGGCGATCACCAGCGCGACGGCCACCACGAGGGCGACGACCGCCGCGACCGGCTTCCGCCGCCGCGGCCCACGGCCCGGCGGACCGGCCGCGTG
>NZ_JAWOAI010000502.1:0-6976 GCF_033194735.1 Streptomyces sp. W16 | reverse complement strand
GACGCGGAGGCGGAGGCCGAGCGGGTCACCTCGGCGGCACGCGAGGAGTCCGAGCGGACGTTGGACGAGGCCCGCAAGGAGGCCAACAAACGCCGGTCGGACGTCGCCGAGCAGGTCGACACGCTCATCACGGAGACCGCGGCGGAGGCCGACAAGCTTCTCAGCGAGGCGCAGCAGCAGGCGCAGAAGACGACGGCGGACGCCGAGGCGCAGGCCGACTCCATGGTCGGCGCGGCGCGCAACGAGGCGGAGCGGCTGGTGTCCGAGGGCACGGTCGAGGGCAACTCCCGGGTGGAGCGGGCCCGTACGGACGCGGACGAGCTGCTGGTCGGCGCGCGTCGGGACGCGACCGCCATAAGGGAGCGGGCCGAGGAGCTGCGCGACCGCATCACGAGTGAGATCGAGAGTCTGCACGAGCGGGCCCGCCGTGAGTCGGCGGAGACGATGAGGTCGGCCGGCGACCGCTGCGACGCGCTGATCAAGGCGGCCGAGGAGCAGCTCGGCAAGGCGCAGATGAAGGCCAAGGAGCTGGTCTCGGAGGCCAACTCCGAGGCGGGCAAGGTCCGTATCGCCGCGGTGAAGAAGGCCGAGGGTCTCCTGAAGGAGGCCGAGCAGAAGAAGTCCACGCTGATCCGTGAGGCCGAGGACCTGAAGGCGGAGGCGATCCGCGAGGCCCGGCGCACGGTGGAGGAGGGCAAGCGCGAACTCGACGTGCTGGTCCGCCGCCGCGAGGACATCAATGCCGAGATCTCCCGTGTCCAGGACGTCCTGGAAGCGTTGGAGTCTTTTGAGGCTCCGACGGCGGCCAAGGACGGCGGGGTCAAGGCGGGAGCCGCCGCGGGCGCAACTCGTTCGGGTGGCAAGTCGGTTGAAGGCTAGCCAAGCCTAGGAACCTCCTGTGAGGTTCGGGCGTTCTGGGGCCTTTGACCCGGTCTTTGGCAAGCGGTCGGACGGTTAGCCACTCAAAAGGGGTGTCATTCTCCAGATCAAACACGCATCCGCTCGATGACACACCGCTTCGGCCCCTAGGATTCCACCTATCACCTCACCGGTCTCATTCGACAGGAACCCCATGAGCGACACTTCCCCCTACGGCTTCGAGCTTGTGCGGCGTGGGTACGACCGCGCTCAGGTGGACGAACGCATCTCGAAGCTCGTCTCCGACCGTGACAGCGCTCTGGCTCGTATCACTGCTCTTGAAAAGCGCATCGAGGAGCTCCACCTCGAAACGCAGAACGCCGCGGCCCAGGTAAGCGACGCCGAGCCGTCGTACGCTGGCCTCGGCGCGCGGGTCGAGAAGATCCTCCGCCTCGCCGAGGAAGAGGCCAAGGACCTGCGCGAGGAGGCCCGGCGCGCGGCCGAGCAGCACCGCGAACTCGCGGAGTCCGCTGCTCAGCAGGTCCGCAACGACGCAGAATCGTTCGCTGCGGAGCGCAAGTCCAAGGCGGAGGACGAGGGCGTCCGGATCGTCGAGAAGGCCAAGAGCGACTCCGCCCAGCTGCGTGGCGAGGCCCAGAAGGACGCGCAGCAGAAGCGCGAGGAGGCCGACGCTCTCTTCGAGGAGACCCGCGCCAAGGCCGCGCAGGCCGCCGCCGACTTCGAGACGAACCTCGCCAAGCGGCGCGAGCAGTCCGAGCGCGATCTGGCGTCTCGTCAGCAGAAGGCGGAGAAGCGTCTCGCGGAGATCGAGCACCGCGCGGAGCAGCTCCGGCTGGAGGCCGAGAAGCTTCGCACGGACGCCGAGCGTCGCGCCCGTCAGACGGTGGAGACGGCTCAGCGCCAGGCCGAGGACATCGTGGCCGACGCGAACGCCAAGGCCGACCGGATCCGTTCGGAGTCCGAGCGCGAGCTGGCCGCTCTCACCAACCGTCGCGACAGCATCAACGCGCAGCTGACGAACGTGCGCGAGATGCTCGCCACGCTCACCGGCGCCGCGGTGGCCGCCGCGAGCTCGCCGGTCGAGGACGAGCCGATCTCTCGTGGAGTTCCGGCTCAGCAGTCCCGGTAGTCACGCGGTAGTTCGTACGGCTGAGGCCCGCATTCCCTTCGGGGGGTGCGGGCCTCAGCCGTGCCCGGTCACCAGCGGCAGGAACACGTCGTCCACGATCTCCTCCAGCGTCGAGTCCGTCACCAGCCGGTCGCTCAGGACGATCTCGTGGCGCAGGAGGTCCGTGGGCAGGGTCACGATCCGCTCGGGAAGGTCGGCCGTGGGTACCTCGCCCCTCTTGGCGGCCCGCTCCAGCACCGTGGTCATCACCCCGTGCATGATCTCGACGGCTTCCGGTTTCCGGTCGCCCGCCTCGGCCAGCAGACCGTGGATGACGTCCGGGCCGACCTGGCGCTGCCGTTCGGACATCAGCCGCAGTACGGCGAGGACGTCCTCGCGCAGCGAACCCGTGTCCGGGACCCGGTCCGCGATGGATCCGCTGTGGTGGCGCATGGCGGCGATCACGAGGTCCGCGCGGTTGCGCCAGCGGCGGTAGAGGACCTGTTTCCCGGTACGGGCCCGGGCGGCGACGCCCTCCATGGTGAGCCTGGTGTATCCGACGGCCATGAGTTCCGCCCAGGTGGCGTCCAGGATGTCGGCCTCCAGGGCGGCACCCCGCCGCCGTGTGCCCTCCTCGGCCATCCGCACACCTCCGTTAAGAGACCTTGCGTCTCCAATCCCGGTCAGCCTATCGTGCCCATTGGAGACGCACCGTCTCTTAAACCGGGAGGGATCCGCATGCCCAGGGAAAGCCTCGACCCCGCCGTCCTCAAACTCGCCGGCATCCTCGTCCTCGGCGCCCTCGCACCCCTCCTCGACAGCACGATCGTCTCGATAGCCATCCACACCCTCGGCCACGACCTGGACGCCCCCACCGCCACCGTGCAGTGGGTGAGCACCGCCTATCTCCTCGCCCTCGCGATGGTCGTCCCGGTCAGCGGGTGGGCCGCCGAGCGGTTCGGGGGCCGACGGGTGTGGCTCGGGGCACTGACCCTGTTCATGGTGGGGTCGGTGCTGTGCGCGCTCGCCCAGGACATCGAGTGGCTGATCGTCTTCCGGGTGGTCCAGGGCATCGGCGGCGGGCTGATGCTGCCCGTGCTGCAGACGCTGATCTTCCGGGCCGCGGGCGGACGCAGGCTCGGCCGGCTGATGGCCGTGGTCTCCCTGCCCGCCCTGGTCGGACCGATCCTCGGCCCGGTCCTCGGCGGCCTGATCGTCGGCCACCTCAGCTGGCGCTGGATCTTCTACGTCAACCTGCCGATCTGCCTGCTCGCCATCGAACTGGCCCGGCGGGGCGTGCCCAAGGACTCCGGCCGGGCGACCGCGCGCCTCGACGTCCCCGGGCTCGCGCTGGTCTCACCGGGGTTCGCGGCCCTCGTCTACGGCCTCTCCGAAGTCGGCGCCACGGGCGGCTTCGGACACGCGCGCGTGCTGGTACCGCTGGCCGCCGGAGTGCTGCTGGTCGCCGCCTTCGTCGCCCGCTCGCTGCGCTCCCCCGAACCGCTCGTCGACCTCCGGCTGTTCCGCGTCCGGTCGTTCGCCGCGTCCTCGGCACTGCTGTTCGCGGGCGGACTGGCGATGTTCGGCGGGATGTTCCTGCTGCCGCTGTACTACCAACAGGTGCGCGGCGAGAGCGTGGTCACCGCCGGACTGCTGCTCGCGCCCCAGGGAGTCGGCGCGCTGCTGGCCCGTACCGCGGGCGGCCTCACCGACCGGTACGGCCCCCGCCCGATGGTGCTGGGCGGCCTCCTGCTGACGGCCGTCGGCACCCTCCCCTTCGTGACCGGCACCGGAGACGACCTGCTTCTCTCGCTCGCCCTCGTGGTGCGCGGCCTCGGTATGAGCGCGGTCAACCTGGGCGTGATGGTCGGCGCCTTCGAGGGCCTCACCCCGGAGCAGATTCCGCACGCCGGCTCCACGACCCGGATCGTGCAGCAACTCGGCGGCTCCTTCGGGACGGCCGTCCTGGCGACGGTCCTGGCCCAGGGACAGGGAGCCGCGGCCTTCCAGCACGCGTTCGCCTGGGCGACGGCGTTCACCGTTGTTGCCTGCGGCGTCGGACTCTGTTTGCCCGTTCGGGTGGCATCCGCCGAACTGCCGTCTTAGCGTGGCCGCATGATCGAGCTTGAGGGGCTGACCAAGCGGTACGGCGAGAAGGTGGCGGTCAACAACCTCACCTTCGCCGTCCGGCCCGGCATCGTCACGGGCTTCCTCGGCCCGAACGGCGCCGGCAAGTCCACGACGATGCGCATGATGCTCGGGCTCGACCGGCCGACCGCAGGTGACGTACGCATCGACGGCCAGCGCTACGACCAGCTCAAGGACCCGCTGAAGTACATCGGCGCCCTCCTCGACGCCAAGGCCATGCACGGCGGGCGCAGCGCCTTCAACCATCTGCTGTGTCTCGCGCAGAGCAACGGCATCTCGAAGGCCCGGGTGCACGAGGTGCTGGACACCGTCGGGCTCACCTCCGTGGCGAAGAAGAAGGCCAAGGGGTTCTCGCTGGGCATGGGCCAGCGGCTCGGCATCGCGGGCGCTCTGCTCGGCGATCCGCGGATCCTGATGTTCGACGAGCCGGTCAACGGGCTCGACCCCGAGGGCATCCACTGGATCCGCAACCTCATGAAGTCCCTTGCCGGGCAAGGCCGTACGGTCTTCGTCTCCTCGCACCTGATGAGCGAGATGGCGCTGACGGCCGATCACCTCGTCGTCATCGGACAGGGCCGCCTCCTCGCGGACACCTCCATGGCCGACTTCATCCAGCAGAACTCGCGGTCGTACGTCCGGATCCGCACCCCGCACCGCGAGCGGCTGCTCGACGTGCTGCACCAGGCCGGGATCACCGTCGTCGAATCCGGCAACGGGACCCTTGAGGTGGATGGCGGCAGGTCCGAGCAGATCGGTGAGCTGGCCGCGCAGCACCAGCTCGTGCTGCACGAGCTGAGTCCCCAACAGGCCTCCCTGGAGGAGGCGTTCATGCAGTTGACCGCGGAGTCGGTGGAGTACCACGCGCATTCCGACACACCCCCTGTCGCACCTGCCGAGCAGCAGCAGGGCTGGGGCGACGGCTGGAAGAAGGACTGACATGGCGGCGACCCAGGTCATCCGGTCGGAGTGGACCAAGATCCGTTCCGTCGCGTCGACGGTGTGGACGCTCTCGCTCGCCCTGGTGGTGACGATCGGGCTCGGCATGCTGATCTCGGCGCTGTCGAAGAACCAGTTCGACGACATGAGCGCCAAGGACAAGCTGTCCTTCGACCCGACCTTCATCAGCTTCGCCGGGATGAGTCTCGGGCAGCTCGCGATGATCGTGTTCGGGGTGCTCGTCGTGTCGAACGAGTACAGCACCGGCATGATCCGCACCTCCCTGGCGGCGGTCCCGCAGCGCGGCACCTTCCTGTTCGGCAAGATCGCGGTGGCCACCGGGCTCTGTCTCGCCGTCGGGCTGGTGACCAGCTTCGTCACGTTCTTCCTCGGCCAGGCGATGCTCGGCTCGCACCGGGCCGAGATCGGCGACCCGGGTGTGCTGCGCGCGGTGATCGGCGGCGGGCTCTACATGACCCTGATCGCGATGTTCTCCATGGGCGTCGCCTCGATGCTGCGCTCGCCGATGCTGTCGCTGGGCATCCTGATGCCGTTCTTCTTCCTGATCTCCAACATCCTCGGCAACGTCTCCGCGACGAAGAAGATCGGCCAGTACCTCCCCGACCAGGCCGGCAGCAAGATCATGCAGGTGGTCACCCCGGTGGACGACTCCGCGCCGTACGGGCCCTGGGGCGGATTCGGGATCATGGCGCTGTGGGTGGCCGCTGCGCTGATCGGTGCCTACGTCCTGCTGAAGCGGCGGGACGCGTAGCCGAGGCCACGGCTTTACTCGCTCTTGAGCGGAACCGTCAGCGCCCCGATATCCTCCTAACCCTTACGGGGGCGTGTGCCCTGCTGTCCTGATCCTTTCGATGGGTGCGGAGCATGATCGAGGCTGTCGGCCTGACCAAGCGCTACGGCGACAAGACCGCCGTGTACAACCTTTCCTTCCAGGTGCGGCCCGGTGCCGTCACCGGTTTCCTCGGGCCCAACGGCTCGGGCAAGTCGACGACGATGCGCATGATCCTCGGCCTGGACAACCCCACGTCGGGACAGGTGACGATCGGCGGCTTCCCCTACCGCAAGCTGCCGAACGCCCCCAGACAGGTCGGTGCCCTGCTCGACGCCAAGGCCGTGCACGGCGGCCGGAGCGCCCGCAGCCATCTGCTCAGCCTGGCCCAGCTCTCGGGCATCCCCGCCCGGCGGGTGGACGAGGTGCTCGGGGTCGTGGGCCTCCAGGACGTGGCGAGAAAACGCTCCAAGGGCTTCTCCCTCGGCATGGGACAGCGACTCGGCATCGCCGCCGCCCTCCTCGGCGACCCCCAGGTGCTGCTCTTCGACGAGCCGGTCAACGGCCTCGACCCCGAGGGCATCCTCTGGGTGCGGAACCTGATGAAGGCGCTCGCGGCGGAGGGCCGTACCGTCTTCGTCTCCTCGCACCTGATGAGCGAGATGGCGCTGACGGCGGACCACCTGATCGTGATCGGGCGCGGGCAGCTGCTCTCGGACATGAGTGTGCGGGACTTCATCTCGGCAAACTCGGCCGACTTCGCGCGCGTGCGCACCCCCGACACCGAGCCCCAGCTCCGCGAGAAGCTGACCTCCGCGCTGACCGAGGCGGGCGGCCACGTGCTGCCCGAGCAGGACGGCGGGCTGCGCGTCACGGGACTGCCGCTGCCTCGCATCAGCGACATCGCGCACGACACGGACGTACGGCTGTGGGAGCTGTCCCCGCATCAGGCCTCGCTGGAGGAGGCGTACATGCGGATGACGCAGGGGGCCGTCGACTACCGCTCGACGATCGACCAGAAGGCCGGTCTGATGCAGCCGATGCCGCCGGGTGCGCAGCCGCCGATGCCGGTGCCCGGGCAGGGCCAGCCGGGCTGGTACGCGCCGCCGTCACCG
>NZ_JAWOAI010000501.1:0-7000 GCF_033194735.1 Streptomyces sp. W16 | reverse complement strand
CACGTGGTGGCGCGCACGTGGTCGAGCCGCCGCTGCGATTCGTGCTGCTCGCCCAGGACCGGGCGGGCTGGGCGCGACTGTGCCGCATCACGTCGGCGGCTCACGAGGGTGCCCTGTCCGGTACGGCGCCGGTGGTGCCGTGGGAGGCGCTGCGCGAGTACGGCGGCCCCGGCCTGACCGTGCTGCTGGGCCCCCTCTCGGAGCCGGTGCGGGCGCTGTCGGTGGGCCGGGAGGACGTCGCGATGAAGCTGCTGGCGCCCTGGCGGGAGGTCTTCGGGAGGGGAGTCCGGTTGGAGGTCGTTGCGCAGAAACGTTCCGGCACGGGCCCGGGCTCTCTCCGCCTGGCCGCCCGCACCCTGGCGCTCGCCGACCGCACCCGCACCACCGCCGTGCTCTCCAACGCCGTCCGCTACGCCGACCCGGACCAACATCGCCTCGCCGACGTCCTGGACGCGGCCCGGCTGCTGCGCCCGATCGACCGGCGTCGGCTGGACAGCGGGCAGCGCTGGCTCAAGGACGAGAAGGAGATGACGGTCGTGGCACGGATGATCGCCGAGTGCGCCGGAGCGGACGCCCGCCGGGCCCGCCGTCTGATGGCGGACACCGTGGCCACGGCGGCCATCTGCGCCGTCGACCCGGCGGCCGACCTCGGCCTCGGCACACCGCACTTCCCGAAACCGTCGCTCTTCGGCGCCGGACCGGAGACGGGCGGCGCGGCCGGGCTGCTGCGCCTGAGATGTGAGGAGGGCCTGACCCGACGCGGCCTCGACCGCGACCGGGCGGCACTCGACCGGCTGGACGAGGAACTCACCGTCATCTCCCACTGGAACTACGACGCGTACTTCCTCGCCGTCGGCCAGGTCGTCGCCGACATCAGGGCCAAGGGCATCCGGGTCGCCGCCCGCGGCTCCGGCGCCGGCTCGCTGGTCTGCCACGCGCTGGACATCGCCACCGCCAACCCGCTCGACCACAGCCTGCTGTTCGAACGCTTCCTGAGCACGCGCCGCGAATCACTGCCCGACATCGACATCGACGTGGAGTCCGCCCGCCGCCTGGAGTGCTACGACACGATCTTCGAACGGTTCGGCAAGGAGCGGGTGGCGGTCACCGCGATGCCCGAGACCTACCGGGCACGCAGGGCGCTGCGCGACACCGGCCTCGCGCTGGGGATCGCCCCGGCCGACGTCGACCGGATCGCCAAGAGCTTCCCGCACCTGCGCGCCTCCGACATCACGAGCGCGCTCGCCGAACTGCCCGAACTGCGCCAACTGGCAAGGGAGATGGGCCGGTTCGGGCCGTTGTGGGAACTCGCCGAAGGCCTCGACTCCCTGGTCCACGGCATGGCCATGCACCCCTGCGGAGTGGTCATCAGCGACGCGACCCTCCTGGACCGGTTGCCGGTGCAGCCCACTCCGCAGGGCGACTACCCGATGGCGATGGCCGCGAAGGAGGAGATCGAGGCGCTGGGCAACATCAAACTCGACGTCCTGGGCGTCCGCATGCAGTCCGCGATGGCCCACGCCGTCACCGAGATCGAACGCGCCACCGGCCACCGCATCGACCTCGACGACCCCCAACAGGTGCCGCTCGACGACGTGTTCGCCTTCAAGCTCATCCAGGAGAGCCAGACGCTGGGCCTGTTCCAGCTGGAGTCGCCGGGCCAGCAGGATCTGTTGTCTCGGTTGCAACCGCGTGATGTGCAGGACGTCATCGCCGACATCAGCCTCTTCCGTCCGGGCCCGGTCGCCGGCGGCATGCCCGAGCGGTACATCGCCGCGCGTCATGGCGGTACGCCGGTGTATGCGCACCGGGACCTCGAACCCGTGCTCGCCGACACCTACGGGGTGACCATCTGGCACGAGCAGATCATCGACACGCTGCACGTACTGACCGGCTGCGACCGCGCCTTCGCGGAGATCACCCGGCGGGCCCTCGGCGACAAGGACCAACTGCCCCGGATCAAGGACTGGTTCCACAAACTGGCACACGCGCGTGGCTACAGCACGGCCGTCCGGGACGAGGTCTGGAAGACCGTCGAGGCCTTCGGGGCATACGGCTTCTGCCGCGCCCACGCGGTCGCCTTCGCCGTACCGGCCCTGCAGAGCGCCTGGCTCAAGGCGCACCACCCGGCGTTCCTGCTGGCGGGGTTGCTCGAACACGACCCCGGGATGTGGCCCAAGCGCGTCCTGGTCTCCGACGCCCGTCGGCGCGGTGTGCCGGTCCTGCCCGTCGACATCAACCGCTCCAGGGTGAAGCACACCGTGGAGATGACCGAGAAAGAGGAGTGGGGCGTGCGGCTCGCGCTGTCCGGGGTGCGCGGCATCAATGAGGAGGAGTGCGCGCGGATCGAGGAGGGGCAGCCGTACGGATCGTTGTCGGACTTCTGGCAGCGGGCCCGGCCCAGCAGACCGGTCGCCGAACGGCTCGCCGAAATCGGCGCGTTGACCTGTCTGCACGACGGCCGCCTCACGCGCCGTGATCTCCTGCTCCAGATCGCCGAGTTGCACCGACAGTCCCGCAATCGGACCGCGGGATCCGGTCAACTGCCCATGGATACGGGTGCTGTTGGGGGAGCGGAGCCGAGCGGGTTGCCGGAGATGACCGGACGCGAGGCGCTGAGCGCCGAGTTGGGCACACTCGGCATCGACGTATCCAGGCACCTGATGGAGCATCACCACCGGCTGCTGCGTGAGATCGGCGCGACGGACGCGACGCATCTGGCCGAACTGCGCGCGGGACAGCAGGTGTTGGTCGCCGGGGTGCGGGCTTCCACCCAGACCCCGCCGATCGCGAGCGGTAAGCGGATCATCTTCGTGACGTTGGAGGACGGCTCGGGTCTGGTCGACCTCGCGTTCTTCGAGGACTCCCATCCGGCCTGCGCGTACACCGTCTTCCACCGCGGGCTGCTGCTGGTGCGCGGCACGGTCCAGGTGCGCGGCACCCGCCGTACCGTCGTCGGTTCCATGGCCTGGGACCTGGACGAGATCGCTGCGGCCCGCCGGGACGACGGCCCCGAGGCGGCGCTCGCCCTCCTGGGCGCCGACCGCCCGCATCCGACCCCCGCCCAGCCGGCTCCGGGACAGTCGCAACCCGCCCCCGCCCAGCCGCAACGCACCCTCGCCAACGGCACCACAGGCGCCCGCCTCCACCCGTACGCCGACCTCCAGCCCGCCGGCACCCGTTCCGCCGACCTGAAGAAGTTCGGCCACCGCAGCCCGGGGAGCGCGGGATGAGCGGGATGACTGCGCGGCAGCGGCACATCGCCCACCTCCACCTGCATGCCGAGCTGACGGAGGCCCAGTACAGCGATGTAATCGAAGTGATGTCCGGGATCACGCCCCATGTTCAGGCCGTCCCGCCCAACGCCCTTCAGCTGGACCTGACTTCGGCACTCAGATACTTCGACCTGTCCCCTTACGACATGGTCCAGACGGCGAAGATGAGACTGAAGGCCCACTACGGCATCGACAGCAGCGCAGGCCTCGCGGGCAACCGCATGCTGGCCGCGATGGCGGCCGACGCGTCCGCCCCGGGGGACACCACCTGGGTGCCCACCGGGCAAGCGGCCGACTGGCTGTACCCCCGGCCGGTCACCGCGCTGCCCGGGATCGGCCGCGCCACGGCGGACACGCTTCACCGATACGGACTGCACACCATCGGCCAGATCGCCGACCTGCCTCCGGCGACCCTGCAACGGCTCCTCGGCGCAGGCCAGGCGCGGCTGTTGACCGAGCGCGCCCGCGGACATGATCCCCGCCCGATCATCCCCGCGGAACCGGCGGCGCATCTGGTCGCCGACCTGGCCCTGAGCCGGGACTGCCTGGACCCGGCCCAACACCACCGAGCAGTCCTGGGACTTGCCGACCGGATCGGTCAACGCCTGCGTGGAGAAAGGCAGTTCACGGGCCGGCTCACCCTCGCGGTCCGATACGCCGATCGCACCTCCACCACGCGCACCCGCACCCTGCCGGAACCCACCGACCACTCACCCGCCCTCGCCGCCACCGCCCTGGGCCTGTTGACCTCCCTCGGACTGCAACGCGCCCGCGTCCGCGCCTTCGTGCTCCGCGCCGACGACCTGCGGCCGGCCGGCAGTACCTACCGCCAGCTCTCCATGGATCCCTCGGACGCCCGCGCCCGTGCGGTCGAAGCCGCCGCGGACCGTGCCCGTCGGCGCTTCGGGCAGGAGGCCGTACGCCCGGCCGCCCTGGCCGACTGACCTCCGTCGCCGGGAGGCGCCGAGTCGAGAACCGCCCATACGCTCAGGGGTGTTGGCCGCGGTCGTGGTTCCGCATCCGCCAGGCCCGCATCAGCAGGAAGAGCCCGATCAGCGCGACCACCACGCCCAGCGCCGCGTACTGGCCGTGGCCGGACATGGCCGAGCCGTTCATCGCGCCGGTGCCCTGCGCGATCCAGACCGCGCCGAGCACGACGAGGATGATCCCGCCGATACCACGGACCAACATGGTCACTCCTTCTCCGCACCGGTACGTCCGCGGCGGTACCCGCCCGCGTTCACCGCTCAGCTTCGTCCCGTTCGGTGCGGCTGGGGCGGTCGAAAACCTTACGGAACGGAAACGTTGTACCGACCGGGGTGTTGGAGTGCTGAGGTGCCGGGGTGTCAGCTGTGCGCCGCGGCTCGCGGGATGAGCCTGGTGATCACTTCCGGGTGCGTCACGAGCGACAGGTGGCCGGAGTCGACCTCGACGGTCGTGGCGTTCATGCGCCGGGTCATGAAGCGTTCGAGAGCGGACCTTGGGCCGCGTAGAGCACGAGAGCCTCCTTCCTGGGCACGCCGTTGGCGAAGTCCTCAAGGAACGCCGACTGGCCGATCCGCTTGAATCCGTGATCGCCGCCCTCATGTTCCGCAAGGGTCGTCCCGAGAGCGGTGAGTCGAGCGGCCCGGTCGTTCACATGTGACCAAGACCCCTTGTCCGTACGTCAGTTGGCCCACGGCGGGACGATGTGCGTCCCGTCGGCCAGCTCCGCCTCCAGGCCGATGGACGTGGTGACCCAGGTGATCACGGGCCGGTCGGTGGGGTTCTCGGCGCCGAAGGTCACGCCGGGGTTGATGATCAGCGTGTCGCCGGCGGTGACCCGCTCGATGCGGCCGTCGAGCGTGATGACCAGCTCGCCTTCGAGGATGTGCAGGATCTCCTCGCGGTTGACGGTGTGCAGGGGCGCTTCGCTGTGGGCGGGGATCTCGCCGCGCCAGGCGCACAGTTCCTTGCTGCCGGTGCCGGGACGGGCGTACGAGACGAAGCGGGCGCCGTGGACCTCGTGGGTGACGGCTTCGGTCGAGCGGATGACGGGCATGGACGGTCCCCTCCTGGAATGGTCAAGCTGCTTGACTATATGGCTCCATAGTCAAGCTGCTTGACCAATTCGTCAAGGGTGTTTCAATGCCTCCGTGCAGAACTCCGAGGCCATCGCCCTGTCCGCCGCCGTGCTCGCCGTCGCCGGAGGGCTCACGCAGCGCATCCATGAGGGCGTCGTCGCCCGTGGTTTCGAGGGGGTGCGGCCCGCGCACGGGTTCGCCTTCGTGCGTCTCGCCCCGGACGGTGCGACGGTCACCGATCTCGCCGCCCACCTCGGAGTGACCAAGCAGGCCGCGAGTCAGCTCGTCGAAGAGCTGGTGCGCAAGGGGTATGTCGAGCGGCGTCCGCATCCCGTCGACGCGCGTGCCCGGCTGATCGTGCTGACCGAGCGCGGCTGGGCCTGTACGCGTGCGGCGGAGGAGGCCGCCGCCGACGCCGTGCGGCCGTGGGTCGAACTGCTGGGGGAGGGTGAAGTGCGCGTGTTGTGTGACCGTTTGCTGCGTATTGCGCCCTACGGTCCCATCAGGCCCGCCTGGTGACTGGTTATCACTGGAAGTTTTTACTGACGCGTAACTTCACACTTCACCTACTCGCCCGTAACTTGACGAGTGAACAGCATTCTTGTGATCCGGATCACAGGGCGTAAGGCCGTCGCAACTCCCTTGAGCCGCAAGGAGATCACACGATGCTGCCCTGGAAACGAGTGCTCAGACCCCTGACCGCACTGCTCCTGACCGCCGCGGTCGCCGCTCTCCCCACCGCCGCCCACGCGGCGAGCGCCCCGAGCACCGGCTGGAACGACTACACGTGTAAGCCCTCCGCCGCCCACCCCGACCCGGTCGTCCTCGTACACGGAACGTTCGCCAACAGCACCGACAACTGGCTGGTTCTCGCGCCGTACCTGGAGGCCCGCGGCTACTGCGTCTTCTCCCTCGACTACGGCCAACTCTCGGGCGTCCCCCTCATCTACGGCCTCGGCCCCATCGACAAGTCGGCGGAGCAACTCCAGACCTACGTCGACACGGTGCTCGCCGCGACCGGCGCCGCCAAGGTCGACCTCGTCGGCCACTCGCAGGGCGGCATGATGCCCCGCTACTACCTCAAGTTCCTCGGCGGAGCCGCCAAGGTGGACACCTTCGTCGGTATCGCGCCCGACAACCACGGCACCACCCTGGACGGCCTCACCAAGCTCCTGCCGTACTTCCCGGGTGCCGAGGACGTGATCTCCGCGACCACCCCCGCCCTCGCCGACCAGATCGCCGGCTCGGCCTTCCTCACCAAGCTGAACGCGGGCGGCGACACCGTCCCCGGCGTCCACTACACGGTCATCGCCACCCGGTACGACGAGGTGGTCACGCCGTACAGCAGTCAGTTCCTGAGCGGATCCGACGTGCACAACGTGCTGATCCAGAACCTGTGTTCAGTCGATCTCTCCGAGCACGCCCTGCTCGGGCTGTCGGACCGGATCGCCTTCCACGAGGTCGCCAACGCCCTCGATCCGGCGCACGCCACCACCACCAACTGCCTGTCGGCACTGAGCTGATGGCACACCGCGGGGTCTGTCCGACCTGAGCCGCCGGACAGACCCCGCCCCCTGGACGGCCGCACTAACGGCCGTGCCGTCCACCGCCGTTGGTCGCACGGCGGCGGACCGAGGCGAACAGGGCCGCGGCGCCGAGCGC
>NZ_JAWOAI010000500.1:0-7016 GCF_033194735.1 Streptomyces sp. W16 | reverse complement strand
CGCCGACAGTCAGCCGGGGATCGACCCCGGCTCCCCCGTGGCCTCCGTCGGCACGCACCCGTCGAGCACGGCGTCCGCGTCCGGTCGGCCGACGGCGAGCGACAACACGGCGACCGCCGCGCCGAGCGACAAGAACCCCGACACGGAACCCCAGGGCACCGCTTCGGCCACCGCGAGCGACGCACCCGCGCCGACCACCAGCGCACCGGCGCAGCCGCCCGCCGCAGCGAGCTGCGACGTCACCTACGACCTGGTCGGCCAGTGGAACGACGGTTTCCAGGCCACGGTCAGCGTCACCACCACCAAGGCCCTCGACAACTGGCGAGTCGCCTGGTCCTACCGCGACGGCCAGCAGGTCACGCAGATGTGGGACGCGAGCGTCGCCCAGGACGGCTCCCGGGTCACCGCCACCGCCGCCGACTACAACAAGAACGTCGCCGCGAACGGCAGCCTCACCTTCGGCTTCCTCGGTACCTGGAACAACACCAAGAACTCCGCACCGTCCGGCTTTACGCTCAACGGGGCGGCCTGCGACTAGTTCTGACGGTGAGTCAGAGCAGCGAAGCGTTTTCGTGGTGACGGTCGACTTCTGGCTTCTCGCTCCGGTCGTCACCGCACGACAATTTACTAAGGCAGCTTTATAAAGTAGCCTTAGCGTATGAGCGACGAAGACCTTGCCCCCGACGCGGTCGCCTCCGCCCTGCTGGCGAGCATCGGCGTCCTGCTGCGACGGGTGCGCCAAGTGCCGGTCGAGGGTGGACTGACGATGCCCGAGCGCACCGCCCTGGCGCAGCTGGACCGTACCGGCCCCACTACCTCCTCGGCGCTGGCCCGGGACGCGCAGATCACCGCGCAGGCCATGGGGGCGACGCTCGGCGCGCTGCGGACCCAAGGCCTGGTCGAACGCCGCCCGGACCCGGACGACGGCCGGCGCGTGGTGCTGACGGTGACCGACGCGGGCCGACAGGCGCTGCGGAACAAGCGCAACGCGCGCGCCGAACTCATCGGCCGAGCCCTGACCGGCGGCGCGTTCACCCCGACGGAGCTGGAGCAACTCGCCGCAGCCGCACCGCTGTTGGAGCGACTGGCCCAGAACATCTGACGCCGACGTTTGCGGAGGAAGCAAGCGAATGACGAAACCTCCCAGGACGCGCACCCCGCGTCGTCCGGCCGGTGAGGACCGCTACAAGTGGACGGCGCTGACGAACACCACCGCCGCGGTGTTCATGTCCGCGCTCGACGGCTCCATCGTGCTGATCGCCCTGCCGGCCATCTTCCGCGGTGTGCACCTGGACCCGCTCGCCCCCGGCAACATCGCGTACCTGCTGTGGATGATCATGGGTTACCGGCTGGTCCAGGCCGTGCTGGTGGTCACGGTCGGCCGCCTGGGCGACATGTACGGCCGGGTCCGGATCTACAACTCCGGGTTCGCGGTCTTCACCTTCGCCTCGGTCCTGCTCTCCTTCGACCCCTTCGACGGCGGCCACGGAGCGATGTGGCTGATCGCCTGGCGCGTGCTCCAGGCCGTCGGCGGCTCGATGCTGACCGCGAACTCGGCCGCGATCCTGACCGACGCCTTCCCCGAGGAACAGCGCGGCTTCGCCCTGGGCATCAACCAAGTCGCCGCCCTGGGCGGCATGTTCATCGGCCTCGTCGCCGGCGGGCTGCTGTCGGCCTGGGACTGGCGGGCGGTGTTCTGGGTGAACGTCCCCGTCGGCGTGTTCTTCACCGTGTGGGCGTACCGCACCCTCCGCGAGACTGCCAGACGAGACGGCGGCCGTATCGACTGGTGGGGCAACATCACGTTCGGCGTGGGCCTCAGCGCCACCCTGATCGCGATCACCTTCGGTCTCCAGCCCTACGGCGGCCACACCATGGGCTGGACCAACCCGCTGGCCGACGCGCTCATCGCCGGGGGACTGCTCCTGCTCGCGGCCTTCGTCGTCATCGAGAAGCGCGTCTCCGCGCCGATGATCCAGCTGAGCCTGTTCCGCCAACGGGCCTTCACCTTCGGCAATTTGGCGGGTCTGGCCATCTCGATCGGCCGCGGCGGGATGCAGTTCGTGCTGATCATCTGGCTGCAGGGCATCTGGCTTCCGCTGCACGGCTACGACTACAGCGACACACCCCTGTGGGCCGGCATCTTCATGCTGCCGCTGACCGCCGGCTTCCTCGTCGCCGGGCCCGTCTCCGGCTACCTCTCCGACCGGCTCGGCTCGCGGGGCCTGGCCACCGGCGGCGCGCTGCTCTTCGGCGCGAGCTTCCTGGGCCTGATGTGCCTGCCGATCGACTTCGGATACTGGATCTTCGCGGTGCTGATCACCGTCAACGGGATCGCCAGCGGTATGTTCGCCTCCCCCAACTCCTCCTCGATCATGGGCAGTGTGCCCGCGAGCCTGCGCGGTGTCGCCTCCGGTATGCGCGCCACCTTCCAGAACTCCGGCACCGCCGTCTCCATCGGAGTGTTCTTCTCCCTCATGATCGCCGGACTGGCCAGGAGCCTCCCGCACACGCTCACCGCGGGCCTGGAACAGCAGGGCGTACCGGCCCACATCGCCACCCAGGTCGGCGGCCTGCCCCCGGTGTCGTCCCTGTTCGCCGCCCAGCTCGGCGTCAACCCGGTCCAGCACCTGCTCCAGCCCAGCGGCGCCCTGACCCATCTCACCGCGGCGCAGCAACACGCCCTCACCGGAAGCGAGTTCTTCCCGACCCTGATATCCGGGCCCTTCCACTCCGGCCTGGTCGTCGTGTTCGCCTTCGGCGCCGCCCTAGCCCTCCTCGCCGCGATCGCCTCGCTCCTGCGCGGTACGAACCCGGCCGCCCCCAAGACCCCGGGACCGCGGACACCCGCCACCGCGACGCCCTCGCCCGCCCGCACGGACAGCCCGACGACCGGGACCACCACAGGAGAGACCCCCCCGTGCCACTGACAACGATCGACCCCACACCCGCACTCGTAGTGGTCGACCTGCAGAAGGGCCTCGTCTCGGCCCTCACCACCACAGCCCGGCAGGCCGCCGCCACCACCGTCGACAACGCAACCCTCCTGGCCACCGGGTTCCGGCGGCACGGCCTGCCCGTGGTCCTGGTCAACGTCACGGGCCGCGCGCCCGGTCGTACGGAAACTGGAGCGACCGCGAACAGCGGCGCGCCGTCGGCCGGTTGGGCCGACCTCATCGACGAGATCGACGTCCGCCCGACCGACCACCTGCTCACCAAGCGGCGGCGCAGCGCGTTCCACGACACCGGTCTCGACACCCTCCTGCGAGACCTGGGCGTCACACAGATCGTGCTCGCCGGCATCTCGACCAGCTCGGGCGTCGAATCCACCGCGCGCTCGGCCTCCGACCACGGCTACCACGTCGTCCTGGCCACCGACGCCATGGCCGACCCGGACCCCGAGGCCCACCGGCACAGCGTCGAGCGCGTCTTCCCCAAACTCGGCGAGACCGCGACCACCGCCGAGGTCGTAGCAATGCTGGAGGCGACGCGATGACCCTGCTCGGGCGACTCCTGAACAACCGCAGAGCGGGCGAGACGCACACCGCGTGGAACCTGCCCCACCTGCGGGGCCCCGAGCTGCTGACCCTCACCAGTCAGGACTTCCGCGACGGCGCCACCATCCCGCTGAAGAACTGCGCGAAGCACATCGGCGGCGAGGACCTGTCCCCCCACCTGGCCTGGACCCCGCCTCCACCCGGCACGGCCCAACTCCTCCTGGTCGTAGAGGACATCGACGTCCCCCTGGCCAAGCCGGCCGTGCACTGCCTCGCCCTGATCGACCCGGCGGCCGGACAGGTGGAGCACGGCGCCCTGTCCGCGCGACACCCCGGCCCCGGGGTGCGGGTACTGCGCTCCACCGTCGGACGGGGCTACCACGGTCCCGCACCCATCAAAGGCCACGGCCCACACCGCTACGTCTTCCAGCTGTTCGCCCTCCCGGCAACCCTGGACGGCGCGCCCGCCACCACCCCCGTGGACCGGGCCCGCCCCCGCGCCCTCCTGCCCACCGTCCCCGCCCCCGTCCTCGGCCGTGCCCGCCTCACCGGCGTCTTCGAACGCTGACTCCGGTACGGCGAATACGCATACACAGCGAATCTTGGGACACGTTTTACGTGGCAGACGAAACTGCTGCCCCCGGGGCAACCGTCTGACATGGAGTCGGGCCCTTCAGGGCCGAAGCAAAGAGAGAGTGGGGCACGTCGTGGGACGGCGCAAGGGCAGCATAGGGATCGCACTTGTCACGGGTGTGCTGCTGGTGGGCGCGAGTGCCTGCGGCGGGAGCGGCAGTGCCAAGGCGAGCGGGGACGACGCGAAGGCGTCGGACAAGCCCAGCGCGAGTACCTCGCCCTCGCCGACGAAGCCCGCGGGCCCCCCGATGCTGCTGGACACGATCACCCCGCAGACGGGAACCACGGTCGGCGTGGCCATGCCGATCTCGGTGATCTTCACCAACCCGGTGGCGGCCAAGGCGCACGCCACCGTCGAGAAGCACATGAAGGTGAGCGCCTCGCAGCCGGTGGTCGGCGCCTGGCACTGGATGGGCAACCAGCGCGCCGACTGGCGCCCGAAGACGTACTGGCCCTCCGGCACGACGGTGAAGATCGACGCCGACATGACGGGCGTCAGCAACGGCAACGGCCGCTACGGCGTGCACAATTACACCCACACCTTCAAGATCGGCGACGATGTGCGCGCCGATGTCTCGGTCACCAACCACACGATGAAGGTGACCAAGAACGGCGCGGCGGTGCGCACCCTGTCGATCAACGCGGGCAGCGCCGAGTACCCGACGTGGGACGGCACGATGGCCGTCATCGACAAGCAGAAGAAGGTCCACATGACCTCCTGCAGCGTCGGTATCAGCTGCGACAAGGGCAGCCCCAACTTCTACGACCTGACGCTGCCCTGGGACATCCACCTCACCCAGTCCGGCACCTACGTGCACTACTCGACCGGCGACCCGAACCCGGGCAGCGGCAGCGCCCGCGGCTCGCACGGCTGCGTCCACCTCTCCCTGTCGGACGCGGAGTGGTTCTACGGCCAGGTCAAGCAGGGCGACCCCATCACCATCACCGGCTCACCCCGAGGCAAGGCCCCGGCCGACAACGGCTACGCCGACTTCAACCTGGACTGGAGCCAGTGGCTCGCGGGCAGCGGCTCCGGCGAGGGCACGACCGCGACGCTGTGACGGCGCCGGCCACGGGCTGACCTTGGCAAGGCGATTGGGTTGGCCGGCCGTAGGCGCTCCGAAGGCAGAGAGGACGTGCGGCGTACGTGGTCCCGTCGACGAAGTCCTTCTTCGAGGAAGTGCGAGCGGCGTACGCGGAAACGGCAGCTGCTCTTGGGCTGTCCGGCCCGGTCGAGACCACGCTGGTCCTGCCGGTCTCCGCGTACAAGGGCGGTGGCCTCGAATATGAAGTCGCGCTCAACTTCAGGGAGGGCGGAGTGGGCTGCGGTGTCAGCTTCGACGTGGATCCCGTGATCACCCTCACGGTGGACATCGAACCGCTGGCCATCGCTGCCGGAGTCGTGGAGAAACGGGGTGGCATCTCCTACAGCGCCCGGAACCTGAAGCAGCTGCGGAAGTCCCTTGTGGGGCAGGCCGGTTACGTCCAGCGCGTGCATCCGCTCCTGACCGATGCCGCCACGACCGAGGACCTGATGCGGCGGGCCGGTGCACGCGAGTGGCACAGGCACCGTTCCGCACCGGAACAGTGACGGACGATGTGGCTGGGGAGGGCTGCACTCAGTACGGAGCCATGACCAGATCGCCGATCACGCCCAGACCGACCTGAGCCGCGAGCCACGGCGCGCGTTCGGCCTCGACCTGCTTGACGTGGACGAAAACCGTGTGATCGGGTGCGGGCTCCTCCAGGTCGAGGTCACGGACGTTCACGCACAGGGTCACGAACGCTCCCCGCGCGCCACCGGCACCCAGGCCGACTTCCGGGGCCTCGGGCCAGCCCATGAAGTCCCACCGCACCGTGGCGGGGCTGTCGCCCACCGCCTTGATGAACGGCTCAACCGTCTCGGGGGACATGGCCCAGCCCCGCAGCCGGACGGGGAGGTGCGCCGCCGGATCGTCCCCCTGGTCCGAGGAGCCGTCCCGGTCTCCTTCGGCACACCACCAGGCGTGCGGAATCAACTCCAGCAGCGCTGCGAGAACGTCCGCCGAGGACACCCGTACCTCGAAATCGACTTCGAGATCCCGCAGATCGGCGATCGCGAGCAACCGCTCCACAACGCGTAGTCCCGCCGAGAGATCAGTCGTTCTGAGGATGGGCCGGGCATACGAGTTGGACATGGCGGCCACTCTGCCACTGACGTTTCTCAAGCGTGACTTCGCAGGCGGTCCGAAGTCGCGGCGGACGCCACGGGGATCCTCGTCGTCAGGCCGGAACGGGTCTCTCCGTATGCGTGCGGTCGAGCATCGCGCTGAGTACCGTGCCCAGGAGGGCCACGGCCGCGAAGATGATCCAGAAGACGGACCCCGAGGCGAGGAGCAGCCAGGCTCCCGCGACCGGGACGATCACGGAGGCGATGGACCAGGACGTCTGGTACACCGCCATGCAGGAGGCCTCCGTGCCCGGCGCCGCGAGTTCCGCCGCGTAGCCGTCGCTGGTCGGTGCGATCACGATCTCGCCGAGCGTGTACACGGTCATCGCGACGAGCGCCACGCAGACTGCGAACGCCGGGAACACCGTGTCCCGCAGTGGGGAGACCAGCGCGAACCCCAACCCGGAGGCCGCGTACAGGGCGCCGCCCAGGGACAGCATCCGGGGAGCGGCACGGTCCGACGTGCGTTTCACCAACGACTGCTGGAACAGCACCACGAGCGCGCCGTTCACGGCCAGCACCGCGCCGGCCGTCCAGCCGTACAGCCGGGCGTCGTCGACCAGGTAGAGACCGATGAACGTCGACACCACCGTGGCGCAGATCGTGAAGCACGTCTTGGCGGCGGTGAGCAGCGCGAAGCCCGGCAGGCGCAGCACCTGCAGGGCTCCGGCAGCCGG
>NZ_JAWOAI010000499.1:0-7020 GCF_033194735.1 Streptomyces sp. W16 | reverse complement strand
GGCTCAAGGCGCGGCTCGCCGAGGCGGAGGCGGCCCTGGAGGCCACCCGCAAAGCGGCCCGGGAGGGGCGCAGTGTCGAGGACATGCGGGTACGGCTGCTGCTCGACACCGTGCTGGAGGCCGCCCAGGGGCTGCGCAGGGAACTGGCGCTGCCGCCCGTCTCCGTGCGGCCCGCCGAGACCGTCGACGCGGTCGAACCGGGACGAATGACCCCGAAGGACATCGCGGCGCGGGCGCTGTCCGAGAACGACCCCGCGATCCTCGACCAGTTGCTCGCGCTGCCGCAGGCCCACCTGGTCGTCGACGGCTACAACGTCACCAAGACCGGCTATCCCCAAATGCCCCTGGAGAAGCAGCGGTTGAGGCTGCTCGGGCAGCTCTCGCAGCTCGCCGCGCAGACCGGCGCCGAGGTCACCTGTGTCTTCGACGGGGCCGAGCTGGCCGCGCCGGTGCTGCTCGCGCCGCCGCGCGGAGTGCGGGTGCTGTTCTCCAAACCGGGCGTCACCGCCGACGAGTTGATCCGCCAGCTGGTGCGCGCCGAGCCGCCGGGGAGGCCGGTCATCGTCGCCTCGACCGACCGCGAGGTGGCCGACGGCATCGCGAAGGCGGGCGCGCGGCCCGTCGCTTCTGCGGTACTCCTCAAGCGACTGTCGTGAAGGTCAACGTACAGGTTTAATGCCGGAATTGACCGAACCGTCACGCAACGTAGTGTCAATCGACCATCACTGCATGTTGGTTATGTGCAAAGAATGCTTGGAGTGACGGCATTTTTTCGTGTGAGGATTTGAACTGATCACAGGAACGTCACTAGGGTCGTGCCTCGAACCTCCGAACGGGTGATCACTCAATAGAAGGAGCTCGACTCCGTGGCGTCCCATCGTCGACCGAAGCAGCCGAGCCGCACGCGTGTCACCGTGCTGACCACCGCAGCCGCTGCCGCCGTTGCCTTCAGCGCTCAGGCCGCCAATGCCGCGCCGAGCGAGAAGCCCAGCAAGGACGAGGTCAAGTCGAAGGTCGACGCCCTCTACGAGCAGGCCGAGCAGGCCACCGAGAAGCTCGACGGGGCCCAGGAGAAGCAGGAGAAGCTCCAGAAGGAGATCTCCACCATCCAGGACAACGTGGCCCGCGGTCAGGAGGAGCTCAACAAGCTCCGGGACGGCCTCGGCACGATGGCCAGCGCCCAGTACCGCACCGGCGGCATCGATCCGTCGATCCAGCTGTTCCTGTCCTCGGACCCGAGCGACTACCTCGACAAGGCGTCCACCATGGACCAGTTGAGCGCTCAGCAGGTCGAGGCGCTCACGAAGATCCAGGGCAAGCAGCGCGAACTCGCCCAGGAGCGCGCGGAGGCGAGCACCAAGCTCAAGGACCTCTCCGCCACCCGCACCGAGCTCAAGAAGAAGAAGGACGAGGTCAAGGCCAAGCTGGCCGCGGCCCAGAAGCTGCTCAACACGCTGACGGCCAAGGAGAAGGCGGCCCTCGACGCGGAGCAGGCGCAGGCCGCCAACCGTTCCAGCTCGCGGGTGAACCTCGGCAACACGGGTTCCGCCTCCGGCCGGGCCGCGTCGGCCTTCGCCGCCGCCCAGTCCGTGATCGGCTCACCGTACGTCTACGGCGCCTCGGGCCCGTCCTCCTTCGACTGCTCCGGCCTGACCTCCTGGGCCTACGCGCAGGCGGGTGTCTCCATACCCCGTACCTCCGAGGCACAGGCGAACGCCGGTACCCGCATCTACAGCGAGAGCGACCTCAAGGTCGGCGACCTGGTCATCTTCTACGGCGACTTCCACCACGTCGGCCTCTACGCGGGCAACGGCCAGGTGCTGCACGCCCCGCACACCGGTGCCGTAGTGCGCTACGAGGCGATCGGCAACATGACGTTCGAGTTCGGCGTCCGGATCTGATCCCGTCCGTATCCGGTCGTTCCGGACCGCCCGAACGGGCGAATTACGACACTCCAGGCTGACCCCGCGCCCCGCCCATGACCTGCGTCATAGGCGGGGCGTCACGTTGTGTGCCCGCGGAGGTCTTTGGCCCGCACCCCTTCACAGAGCTACTGTCTGGCGCGTTTCCCCGCATCGGGGGAGCGGTCCGTGTCCGCCAGCGGAAGGAAGTGCGGCTTCCCGTGGGATCCCGTCGTCGCCTTGCACCGTCCGGGTTCGACCGAGGCGCCAGTGCCGCGGTCTGTGTGATGTCCGCCGCCGCCGCGGCACTCGGCGCCCTTCCGGCCGGCTCCGCCGTGGCCGCGCCGCACGACGACGCCCGGGCCGAGGTGGACCGGCTCTACCAGGAGGCCGAGAAGGCGACCGAGGCCTACGACAAGGCCGACGAACGCGCCGGGCAGCTGCACCGGCAGGTGAGCGACGCCCAGGACCGCATCGCCCGGCAGCAGCAGCGCATCAACACCATGCGGGACGCGCTGGGTTCACTCGCCGGCGCCCAGTACCGCTCCGGCGGCATCGACCCCACGGTCGCGCTGCTGTTCTCCGACGACCCGGCCGACTACCTCGACAAGGCCTCCGTCCTCGACCGCATCACCACCGAGCAGGCCGGTGAGCTCAAGGACCTCCAGGACGCCATGCGCGAACTCGCCCAGGAGCGCAGCGAGGCCAGTGGGCACCTCGCCGAGCTGGAGCGCAGCCGCAAGGCCGTCGCCGGCCACAAGAAGACCGTCGAGGGCAAGCTCGCCAAGGCCCGGCAGATCCTCAACCGGATGCCGCTCGCCGACCGCGCCGCCTTCGACCGGGCCTCCCGCTCCTCCCGCGAGGACATCCCCGACCTCGGCGCCGGCGTCCCGTCCTCGGGCCGCGCCGCAGCCGCCGTGGCCGCCGCCCAGTCCGCACTCGGCAAGCCCTACGTCTGGGGCGCCACCGGCCCCGGCGGCTTCGACTGCTCCGGCCTGATGCAGTGGTCGTACGCCCAGGCGGGCGTCCACCTCCCGCGCACCTCGCAGGAACAGCGCTACGCCGGCCACCAGATCCCGCTCTCCCAGGCCCAGCCCGGCGATCTGGTCGTCTACCGCGCCGACGCCAGCCATGTCGCGATGTACGTGGGCAACGGCCAGGTCATCCACGCTCCCTACCCCGGTGCGCCGGTGCGCTACGACCCGGTCGGCATGATGCCGGTCTCGTCGGTCACGAGGGTCTGAACCGGCGCGAAAGGGTCGTACGATCGGGAAGTGACTGGTCGTAGGCGGGCGTCGCGCTCCGGAGTGCTCGCGCTGTGTCTGCTGTTCGGCTCCCTGGTGGCGTGCGGCGGCCAGCCGGCGCCGGACAGTGCGCGGACGGCGGTGCAGCGCCTGCTGGAAAGACAGTCGGCGGCCGTCCTGCACCACGACGAGACGGCGTACACCCGGACCGGCGCACGCACCGCGTACGAGAACCTGAGCGCCGTACCGCTGGCGTCCTGGTCCTACCGGCTGACCTCGCTGCACCGCACCGGCGCCACCGCGACCGCCGGCGCCGACCTCAGCTACCGCGTCCGGGGCTACGACACCTCCCCCGTCACCGTCGGCCGCACGCTCACGCTCCGCCTCACCGCGGACGGGCAGTGGTACGTCGACTCCGACAAGCCCGCGGAGAAGTCCGGTCAGCAGCTGTGGGACCAGGGGAAGGTGAGCGTCGTCAAGGGCGCGCACAGCCTCGTCATGGGGGTCGGGCAGTCCGCCGCCGGTCTGCGCGACTACCGCTCGCTCGCGGACCACGCCGTACCGGCCGTGTCGGGCGCCTGGGGCACCGACTGGACCCGGCACGTCGTCGTGCTCGTCCCCGACTCCCTGGACGGCATGGCGGGGCTCCTGGGCGCACCGGCCGCGTCCTACCGGGGCATCGCCGCGGTGACGACGGGGGAGGCGGGTGGTTCGGGCGACGCGCCGGCGGACCGGATCATCGTCAATCCGGACGCGTACGCCCTGCTGGGCCCGGTCGGCAAGCAGGTCGTGCTCACCCACGAGACGACCCATGTGGCGACCCGCGCCCACACCACCCCCGCCACCCCGCTCTGGCTCTCCGAGGGCTACGCCGACTGGATCGGCTACCGGGGCACCGGTCGCACCCCGACGCAGGCCGCGCCCGAGCTGTACCGCGCCGTCGAGGACGGCCACCTCCCGGCCGCTCTCCCCACCGACAAGGACTTCGGCTTCAGCAGCGAGGCCACCGGGCTGGCGCAGGCCTATGAGGGCGGCTGGATGGCCTGCCGGATGATCGAGGACCGGTGGGGAGTCGGCCAACTGGGCAAGTTCTACCGGGCCGTCGGCGCGCACAAGAAGCGGGCGGGGGCGGTGGAGGACGCGATGAAGAAGGTTCTCGGGGTGAGCCTGGACGACTTCACGGCGCAGTGGCGGGACTATCTCAGGACTCAACTCGCCTGATCCAGTTGGGCGATGGCCTCCGTGAGCCACTCCCGCTCTGCCGTGCCCGTCGCCCGCGCGACCCGCAACATGCCCTGCCGGAACAGGTCTTGGGTCTCCTCCGCCCGCACCGGCTCGCCGTCCCGGTAGAAGAAACTCGCCGGGGTCTCCAGGAAGTCCAGGCGCCGGCGCAGCACGTCCGCCTGCTCCCGCCGGTCCGGCAGGTGTCGTAGGAAGGCCAGGACCGTGTTGAAGCGGACGTGGTCGGTGATCTCGGTCTGCTTGGGGTGGCGGAGCCGTTCCAGGAGGTCCTCGCGGCCCGCCTCGGTGAGGGACAGGACCCGGCGCGGGGTCGCGCTCGCGCCCTCCTCGGTGCGCTGGTCGAGCTTGCCGGCGGTGGTCAGGCGGGTGATCGCCGGATAGAGCGCGCCGTCGCTCACCGGGCGGACATGGCCGCTGAGGGCCTTGATGCGTTCCTTCAACTCGTAGCCGTGGAGCGGCTGTTCGGCGAGGAAGCCCAGGATCGAGAGCTCCAGCATGTGTCCTCCTTGCGGACGCGTTGTCGTCATGGTACCTCTTATCGAGCTATCTCGAATAGAGGTAGCTCGCATCGAGGGGGTCAGTCTCCGTGAACAGTCACCGCAAGCAGCTCATATCGCTCGCCCACCCCGTCTATCTCTCGCTCCTCGCCTCCGTCGCCGCCGGGATCATCAACACCGTCTGGGTCGCCCGGCTCGGCGGCCCGGCCGTCGCCGCGGTGGCCGTCGCGACCACCACCGAGAACGTGCTGCTGGGCATCGCCCTGGTCTTCGCCTCTGGTACGACCGTGCTGGTCGCCCACGCGAGGGGAGCCCGCGACCCGGCGGCGCTGCGCTCGGCGATCCGCGGCGGCTGGGCCCTGTGCGCGCTGGTCACCCCGCTGGTCGTCGCGGCCGGTTTCCTGTTCCGTGAACCGCTGGCCCGCCTGCTCCTCGGCGGCACCGGCCCCGAACTCCCGCTCACGGTCGCCTACTTCACCATCTCCCTGCCGGGCATCGCCGTCTTCTACGCCCAGCAACTCGTCGACGGCATCCTCAAGGGCGCCGGCGACACCAGAACCCCGATGCGCCTGGCCCTCCTGGCCAACGGCCTGATCCTGGTCTGCGACCCGTTCCTCATCCACCGCTACGGCGTCCGGGGCGCCGCCGCCTCGACCGTGCTGTGCCGGGTGTTCGCGCTGGCGGTGGGGCTGCGCGCGCTGCGCCGCAACGCCCTGCTGCGCACGAAGGCAGGGCCCGCCGGATCCGTCACCGCCGCCCTGCGCCGGACGTTCGCCACCGGCCTGCCCATGTCCGCCGACTTCACCGTGCGGCAGGGCGGCGCGCTGGTGCTGGTCGCGATCGTGGCGCGGCTCGGGGTGTCGGCGGTGGCCGCGTACGCCATCGGCTACAAGGTCCTGTACGTCGCGACGATGGCCTTCTACTCCGTGCGGCAGGCCGCCTCCATCCACACCGCGCACCTGCGGGGGACGGGGAAGGACGCGAGGCGGGAGATCGGACGGCAGGCGATGCTCGTGTCCGGCACGGTAGGCGTGGTGGCGGTCGTCCTGCTCTGCGCCGCCGCCCCCTGGATCATGGCCGCCTTCGGCACCGGGCCCCAAGTCGCCCACGAGGGCGCCCTGTTCCTGCGCTGCGTCGGCCCCTACCTGCTGCTGATGGGCTGCTTCATCGCGCTCGGCGGGGTCTTCGAGGGGAGCGGCGGAGCACCGGCGCTGCTACGGGTCACCGTGCTCGGTACGGCGGTCCAACTCCCGCTGGCGTACGGCCTGTCGGGGCTCGGGCTGCCCGGTGTGTGTCTGGCGATGGCGCTCTCGATGGGCGTGCAGTGCGCGTCCGTGGCAGTGCTCTTCCGGCGGGCGGCCCGGCGTCAGGAGGAGGCCGAGGTCGCCTTCGAGCGCGTGGCCTGACTCGGGAGCGGCGGTACGTCCGCCCAGGTGACCGACGCCCGCCACAGCTCCCGGGCGGCCGTGAGCGCCGCCACGACCAGCAGGCCGTTGCGGACGAGCAGGAGGGCGATACCGAGTCTGTCGCTGGCGACCACGTCGGCGAACCGGACCGGGAACTCCAGGACCGTCACGAAGGCCGCCGCCAGGACCAGACCGACCGGGAGTCTCATGCGGCTGGCCCGGAAGCAGGAGCAGACGGCCGCGAGGCCGATCAGCCAGACGACGTACTGCGGGCTGATGACCCGGCTGGTGACCGTGAACATCAGCACCGCCACGAAGGCCGCGTCCGCGAGGGTGTGCGGGAGGAAGCGGGCCGCCATCAGCCGCCAGAGCACGATCCAGCCGAAGGCGATCGCGGTGAGGCCCAGGGCGGCCGTGCTGACCCAGTTGACGTAGGGGCCGACGAACTCGACCGAGCCGTAGTTGAGGAGCACCTCGCCCCGCCAGCCGAAGTGCCGGGCCACATGGAAGACCAGGGAGCCCAGCGACTCCACCTCCGTGCCCCGCTCGCGCTGGAAGGTCAGGAAGGTGAACGCGCCCGGCATGGACACCGCGAAGAGGGCGGCGACCGCGACCACGGTCACCGCCGCCGCACCCCAGGCCCGGCGCTTGACCGCGCCCAGCAGGAGCAGCGCGGGCCACACCTTCAGCAGGGCGCCGAAACCCACCAGCGCGCCCATCACACGCGGGT
>NZ_JAWOAI010000498.1:0-7049 GCF_033194735.1 Streptomyces sp. W16 | reverse complement strand
GACTCCGGCGGCGTCGGAGCGGGCGGCCCGAAGGTCGGCGACACCACCCCCGGCGGCACCATCGTCGCGGCGAAGGCGACGCTCACCCAGGCCGGCACCATCACCACGGCCCACGGCACGCAGTACCCCGCGAGCAGCACGGCGCTGACCACCGACGCGGTCAAGAACCTGATCGTCGACGACTTCCAGCAGTTCACCTTCGCCGACCCCGCGACCGGCCAGACCCTGAACTACAACCTGTTCGTGCCCGAGCACTACGACTCGCGCAAGAGCTATCCGCTGATGCTGTTCATGCACGACGCGAGCGTGGTCAACGTCGCCACCGAAGGCCCGCTCGTGCAGGGGCTCGGCGCGGTGTGCTGGGCGAGCCCGGAGGACCAGGCCCGGCACGAGGCCTTCGTGCTCGCGCCCGAGTACGGCTCCGTCGTGATCGACGACGACTACCTGCCGTCGACGCTGTTCGACGCCACCGCCAACCTCGTCGAGTCGGTGACGCGGCAGTACAGCATCGACCGTAGGCGCCGCTACACGACCGGTCAGTCGATGGGCGCGATGATGTCGCTCGGCCTCAACATCAAGTACCCCGACCTGTTCGCGGCGGCGTTCATCGTGGCCGGACAGTGGCCGGAGGCGCAGGCCGCGCCGCTGGCGGAGAAGGACCTGTGGATCCTCGTCTCCGCCGACGACACCAAGGCCTACCCCGGTGAGCAGGCCATCACCGCGGTCATCCAGGAGCAGGGCACTCAGGTCAGCACCGCACTGTGGGACGGGCAGTCCACCGCCGCCGGGTTCGCCGCGGACGTGCGCGCCATGAAGGCTCAGCGGACCCCGGTGAACTTCGCCGCGTTCGAGACCGGCACGGTCGTACCCACCGGCTCGACGACCAGTGCGCACATGGCCACCTGGCAGGTCGCGTACACGATCCCCGGTATCCGGGACTGGATCATGCGGCAGTCGATGTAGGTGCGCCCGGCCACGGGGGCGGGTCCTCGCCGCGGCACTCGGCGGCATAGAGTGCTGCGGCAGATCCGGCAGGCGTGGGTGGAGGTAGATCGCGATGGAGAACCTGCCACGGCTCACCGTGGGACGGCTGTTCTCCTCCTGGCAGGCGGACGTCCCCGCGCTGCTGGTCGTCGTACTCCTCGGCGGCCTGTACGGCTGGGGCGTCCTGCGGCTGAGGCGGCGCGGCGAGAGCTGGCCGGTGGCGCGGACCGCCGCGTTCGCGCTGTTCGGCCTCGGCACGATCGTGGTCGCCACGATGTCCGCGCTGGCCGTGTACGACCGGGTGCTGTTCTGGCCGGCCGCCGTCCAGAACGTCCTCCTGGACCTGATCGCCCCGCTCGGCCTGGCCCTCGGCGATCCGCTGCGGCTCGCCCTGCGCGCCCTGCCCGAACGCGCCGCCGCCCGCACACAGGGAGCGCTGACCGGCCGACTGGTACGGCTGTTCACCTTCCCGCTGGTCAGCACGGCCCTGGTCCTCACGACAGAGCTGACGATCTACTTCACGCCGTACTTCGAGACGGCCCTGGCGAACAACTGGCTGCACCAGCTGATGTACCTCCAACTGCTGCTCGCCGGGAGCCTGTTCGTCCTTCCGGTGCTCACCCGTGAGGAGGCGCTGCCCGCCTGGTGCACGCATCCGGTGCGGGCGGCGCTGGTGTTCGTCGACGGGATCATCGACGCGGTGCCGGGCATCGTGGTGATGACCCACGGCACGCTGATCGCCGGGGCCTGGTACCTGCAGCACGCCCCGTCCTGGGCGCCGGACGTCCAGCACGACCAGCAGCTCGGCGGCGGCGCGATGGTCGGCATCGCCGAACTGGTCGCCCTCCCCTTCCTGCTGGCGATCCTGGTCCAGTGGGCCCGCACCGAGCGCGCCGAGACGGTCGCGCTGGACCGGCGTCTGGACACGGAACTGGAGCGGGCCACGCCCGCGGAGGCCACAACGGAGGGTCCGGAACTCGTCCGCCCCTGGTGGGAGACCGAGAACAGCGAGGTCGCGCAGCGCATCCGGGGACAGCGATAGGCGTTCCTCAGGACACGGTCAGGGCGTCCAACTCCCGGATGAGCCGGGCCCCTTCACGGGTCATGATCTCCGGGTCGCGCAGGGCGTTGGAGAGCAACGACATGCCCTGGTAGGCCGCGACGAGGGTGAGGGCGAGGCTCTCGGGGTCGGCCGCGCCGAGCTGCCGGTACTGCTCCTCCACCCAGGCCACCAACCGCCGTATGACCTGGCCCGCGGCGAGATCGAGGCCGTCCTCGTAGCGCTTGTCCAGCTCCACGGCGAGGGTGCCCATGGGGCAGCCGTGGCGGGCCGCGATGTCCTTCTGGTCGACCCAGCCGCCGATGAGGGCCTTGAGGCGTTCGCGCGGGTCGGGGAGCCGGTCGAGCTGTGCGGTCAGGGTCGCCAGGTTGCCGGTGTGCTCGGAGAGGGCCGCCTCGATCAGCTCGTCCTTGGTCTTGAAGTAGTAGTAGACGTTGCCCGTCGGGACGTCGGCGGCGCGGGCGATGTCGGCGATGGTCGTGCGCTCCACGCCCTGCTCGTGCAGGACCCGGGCGGTGGCGGTGGTCAGCCGCTGCCGCTTGCCGACGGCGGCGGACCGGGCGGGCCGTGAACCTTTTGAGTCAGTCACCTGACTGACTATAGACAACGTGCGGGTTGATCGTGCTAGCGTCTTCCCCACGGAGTTAGTCAGCCAACTAACTCACACATGCGACGGGGGTGGCGACATGATCGTGGTGACGGGTGCGACCGGGAACGTGGGGCGGACGCTGGTGCGAATCCTCACGGAGGACCGGGTCCCGGTGACGGCGGTGGCCCGGCACATCGACGGGCCTGGCACGGTGGCCGGCGACCTGGGCGAACCGGAGGGGCTGCGGGGCGCGTTCGAGGGGGCCGAGGCGCTGTTCCTGCTGGTGGCGGGCGAGCGGCCGTACGACGTCCTGGACGTGGCCAAGACGGCCGGTGTCCGCAAGGTGGTGCTGGTGTCCTCGCAGGGGGCGGGGACCCGGCCGGAGACGTACACACAACCGCGCCAATTCGAGGCTGCCGTAAGGGAGTCGGGGCTCGACTGGACGATCCTGCGGCCGGGCGGGCTGGACAGCAACGCGTTCGCCTGGGCCGAGTCGATCCGCGAGCGGCGCACGGCGGCGGCACCCTTCGGTGACGTGGGCCTGCCGTTCGCCGACCCGGACGACGTGGCCGAGGTCGCCGCCAAGGTGCTGCGCGAGGACGGCCACACCGGCGCGACCTACACCCTGACCGGTCCGGCGCCCACGACACCCCGAGCGCGGGCGGCGGCGGTAGCGGCGGCACTGGGCGAACCGGTGACCTTCACGGAGCAGTCCCGCGAGGAGGCGTACGAGCTGATGGCACGGTTCATGCCGCTGCCCGTGGTCGAGGGCACGTTGAGCATCCTGGGCGCACCGACCGAGGAGGAGCAGCGGGTGAGCCCGGATGTGGAGCGGGTGTTGGGGCGGGCGCCGCGCCCGTTCGCGGCGTGGGCGGAGCGCAACGCGGCGACCTTCCGGTGACGGCCTCGCAGGTGACTCGCGTCCTCGACTCGACCATGACGCATCAGGAGTCGGGGACCGGAGTGCCGATCGTCTTCCTGCACGGCAACCCGACCTCGTCGCACCTGTGGCGGAACGTCCTGCCGGGTGTGACGTCCGGACGGCTGCTGGCACCCGACCTCATCGGCATGGGCGCGTCGGGCAAGCCGGACATCGACTACTCCTTCGCCGACCACGCCCGGTATCTGGACGCCTGGTTCGACGCGCTCGGGCTGCGGGACGTGGTGCTGGTGGGGCACGACTGGGGCGGTGCCCTGGCCTTCGACCGGGCCGCGCGCCATCCGGACCGGGTGCGGGGCATCGCGTTCACCGAGACCATCGTCAAACCGATGAGCTGGGCGGAGTTCCCCGAAGGGGGCCGGGAGCTGTTCCGGGCGATCAAGACGGACGGCGTCGGCGAGAACATGATCCTCGACCGGAACGCCTTCATCGAACAGGCGCTGCCCGCCGCCTCCGCGACCCCGCTCGCGCCGGCCGACCTCGCCGTCTACCGCGAGCCGTACCCGACCCGGGAGAGCCGACGGCCCCTCCTGCGCTGGGCGCGCTCGATGCCGCTGGGCGGCGAACCCGCCGACGTCGTGGCCAGGATCGAGGCGTACGACCGGTGGCTGACGTCCAGCCCGGACGTACCCAAGCTGCTGCTCACGTTCACACCTGGGGCCGGGACGATGATGTACGAAGACATCATCGCCTGGTGCGCGAAGAACATGGCGGCCCTGGAGATCGAGCACTCCGACGCCGTGGCCGGCCATCACACACCGGAGGACCAGCCGGAGTTGATCGCCGCCGCGATATCGGCGTGGGTGGAGCGGCTCGGGCTCGACGTCTGAGCCACGTCTGAACCATGGCCCGCGGACCACGCCTACCGCACGATCCGTACCTGCCGCTCCACGCTCACCTGGTCGATGTCCGACGTCCTGACCGTCACCTTCATCGTCCAGGTGCCGGCGATGGGGAGGTTGAGGGTGTTGGTGCCCCAATAGCCGCCCTCGTCCTTGATCTTGGCGTCGAGGGGGCCGATCTTCTGGGCCGGGAGGGTGAAGGAGAGGCGGAGTTCGGGGACCGTGGCGAAGCCGCCGTCGGGGCCGTAGACGACCGCCTCGACGGAGTTCTCGCCGACGCGGCCGGGGTCGAGGGTGATCTGTACCTTGCCGCCTGCGTTGCCGACGCGGAAGGGGACCATGGTGACGGAGGCCGCGGGTATCCCGGCCGGTGTCGCCGTCTGCTGCGCCTCCGCCGCCGCTCGGCCGGGCAGGGTGTTGGTCAGCAGGGTGGTGATCACCAACACGGTGACGCCGACGGCGACTTCGAGCAGCACCGAGCGGCGCAGGCCACGCCGGTATCCGTCCGGGGAACCGTCGCCGGCACCGGGATCCGGGAGGCCCTCGTCGCCGCCGGTGGAAGCTGCCGTCGTCGCCGCGTCCGCGCCCGTCCGCACCAACTCCGGTATGTGGAGGCGCACTTCGGCCCCCGCGAGCCGTGCCGTCCACTGTCGCGACCAGCCCGCCGCCACGAGCAGCAGCACCACCGCGCCGAGTTTCACGAGCAGGATGCGGCCGTACGACGTGCCGGTCAGGGCGTTCCAGGAGCCGAGGCCGCGCCAGGACTGGTAGACGCCGGTGACCACCAGGACGGTCACCGAGGCGAAGGCGAGGCGGGAGAAGCGGGCGACCGGGGCCGCGTCGAGGTCGGGCGAGCGGTAGAGCACGGTGAGCAGGGCCGTGAGGCCGCCGAGCCAGACCGCCATCGCGAGCAGGTGCAGGACCGCCGAGGTCATCGCCACCGGCACCTGGATCCCGGCGGACGCGTGCTCCGCCGACGCCCAGGTCAGCGCCAGAGCGACGGCCAGTCCGGCGCCCGTCCCCAGGGCGGCCCGTCCGAACCGCTCCCGCCCCCGGAGCCGTAGCAGGAAGAAGGCCGTCGCGGCGAGGAGGAGCAGGCGGGCGGCGAGGGCCTGGCCGGGGCGGGTGGTGAGGGTGCGAGGGAGGGCGGCGGGGTCGAAGGCGGTGGCCAGGCCGGTGCCCGCCTCGTAGGGGGCGCGGAGGATCAGGAGGGCGACCGTTGCCGCGAGGAGGGTCCACCAGCCGGTCAGGATCGGCCTGTTGAGGACCGTCGGGTCCGGGGGGCGGCACAGGGCCATGAAGGCGGCCGAGCCGATGAGGAGGGCGGCGGCGATGTAGGCGAAGTAGCGGGCGATGTCGTAGAGGCTGCCCGTGAGGGGGTTCTCGTTCGGGGCCGTGCTGATCGGGGTGGTGGTGGCGGAGGGTTTGCCGACGGAGAAGGTGAAGGCGCCCGAGACGGGGTGGCTGTCGGCCGAGACGACGCGCCAGGCGACCGTGAAGGTGCCGGTGCCGAGCTTGGCCGGGAGGGTGACGCTCGCCGTGTCGCCGACGTCCTTCGCGTGGTGCGCGGAACTCGTCCTCACCCGCCGGTTGTCGGGGTCGTAGACGCGGAAGGAGTCGTCGAGCAGGGCGACGGACTCGGAGAAGGTGAGGGTGAGGGAACGGGGGGCGGACTTGAGGACGCTTCCGTCGGCGGGGTCGGTGGATTCGAGGGCGGCGTGCGCGGACGCGGTGCCCGCGCTGCCGAGGAGGAGCAGGACCAGCACGGTGCCCAGCAGCACCAGCCCTTGAACTCCTCGCCGCCGACTGCCTCGGTAGTCTCCCTTGACTCCGTCGCGTCCAAAACGCTGTCCCTCATTCCGTCGTCGGCGCACGTCATATCTCCGTCTTCGGACTTGCAGGCCTCGCGTTACGTACGGACGAACCCCGTCTTTCGCTCACCACGTGGGCCGCGCCGAGACTCCGCCGTCCACGACCAGGTCGTGCCCGGTGACCCAGGAGGCGAGGGAGGACGCCAGGAACACGCACGCGTCACCCACGTCCTCGGGCCGGCCCAGCCGCCCCGTCGGCGCCGCCGCCCGCCAGCTCCGCACCCCTTCCGGCCAGGCCTCCCCCAGCCCCTCCCGGTCGATCAGACCGGGCGAGACCGTGTTGACGCGGATGCCGCACGAGCCGTACTCCAGGGCCGCCGACCGCGCGTGCATCACCACGGCCGCCTTGGACGCGGAGTAGTGCGCGTGCAGCGGCGCCGGGGCGCTCGCCTCGATGGACGCGATGTGCGTCACCGTGCCGCCACCGCTCTGTTCTCTCATCACCTCCACCGCCGCCTGCGTGCACGCGAAGACGCTGGTGAGATTGGTGTCGACGACCGCCCGCCAGTCCGCGGCCGTCATCCCGTCCAGCGGCTGCGTCGGCTGTACGCCCGCGTTGTTGACCAGCGCCGTCAGCCGCCCGCCACCGAACTCCGCCGCCTCGCGGACCAGCGCGCGGCAGTCGTCCTCGTCGGTCAGTTCGGCCTGCAGTACGACGGACCGGGCGCCCAACTCCCTTACTCGCGAAGCCACTTCACCTGCCGCCTCGGTCGCCGTACGACAGTGGACCGCGACCGCCGCCGCGCCCTGTTCGGCGAACCTC
>NZ_JAWOAI010000497.1:0-7078 GCF_033194735.1 Streptomyces sp. W16 | reverse complement strand
CCGCGAGCGCGATCCGGCTCGCGTCGGCGGGGTCGATCGCGGCCAGGTCGACCGTGCCGTCGGCGAGCGCGGCGGCCCGCTTCTCCAGCGGTACGGCGGCCAGCACGAGCTGGGAGAGCTTCGCGGGCCGGCCCCACCAGTGCGGGTTGCGGCCGAGGACGATCTCCTTGTCCTTGCGGTCGACCTTCTGCACCGCGAACGCGCCGGCGGTGACCTTCAGCTTGCGGCGCGCCCCGTCGTTGAAGGCGTCCGGGGTGCCCATGACGTCCTTGGGGTACAGCGGGGAGAACAGCGCCTTCCAGTCGGCGTACGGCCTGCTGAAGGTGACCTTGACCTCAAGGTTGTTGGCGCCGCGCTCGATCTTCTCGATGCGGTCGTAGCCGGCGTTGCGGGCGGTCCAGTACGCGGAGTCCTTGCCGGACAGGGCGCGCCACTGGGCGGCGAAGTCGGCGGCGCCGATCTCGCGGCCGTCGCTCCACACGGCCTGCTGGTCGAGCTTGTAGAGGACGACCTGCTTGGGCTCGGTGTCGACGACCTTCGCGGACTCCAGGTAGTCGGCGTCGCGCTGCGGGCGGCCCTGCGCGTCGAGCCGGAACATGGCGGGCAGGACGGCCTGGGCGACGCGGGTGGTGGCGTCGTCGGCGTCCGACTGGAAGGTGTTGAGGGTCTCGGGCACATCGTCCACGGCCCAGCGCAGGGTGCCGCCGTCGGCGACCAGGTCACGCCCGACGGGCGCGATGTCCTGTCCGGCCAGCGGCTTGCCCGACTCGTCGTCGGAGCTGCACGCCGAGAGGGTGGGCACCGCGAGCGCGCCCGCGGTGAGGAAGGCGACCGAGCGCATGACCGCGCGCAGTCTGACGCCGTCGTGGGACATCACTGCTACCTCCGGTAAACCGCGGGGCTTCTGATCACTTTTGGCGGTATATGGAGCTGATCAGATCTTTGCGGCCACTGAAGAGGAAACGGTTCGGCCATGAAGGGCGACACGGCGGGGGGCGCCGGGAAGCCCACCCGTGCGGCGCAATGTTCGAATCTGCCCCCGTACACACCAACGCACCCCGGCCAATCCGTGCACACCGCTTCCCACCGGCAGGTGTGACGCGCAACACTCGCAGGCGCATGAACGTTGCCGTCCAGGGCCGACGCCCGCGGAAGTGAGGTCACGTCATGTCCGTGCACGACGAACTGACGTCAGTCCAACGCTGTCTCGACGACCTGTTCAGGTCGGTGGGACGGCTGGAACAGCAATTCGGCAGCGGCGGCCTGGAGATGCGCAGGGTCAAGGCCGACGCCGACCGGCTGCGCGAGAGCGTCGCGCTGCTGCGCGACGCCGCACCAGGGATCGAGCGCCCACGGCGCCCCGATCTCGTCCCCATCTCGGACGCCCCGTACGACAAGAGCCTGTGGACGGACACGGACGACGAAGGACTCGGCGCCCACCACGGCCCCGGCCACTGAGCGTCCCCAGCAACCGACCGGAGTCTTCAAGTTGGCCACTGGTACGGAACCCCATCCGAACAGCGGCGGCGTACACACCGGTACGCGCGCCGCCATCGACGCCCCGCATCTGCGGACCGACCGCTGGTGGCTGGCCCCGGCCGTCACCGCCGCCGGACTGCTCGCCTTCATCGTCTACTCGACCTGGCGGGCCTTCGCGGACTCCAACTACTACTCGGCGCCCTACGTCTCGCCGTTCTACTCGCCCTGTCTGGCCGACCGCTGCAGAACCATGCACGCGGGCCCGAACGCCGACCTCTTCGGGAGCTGGTGGGGCATCTCCCCCGCCATCATCATCCTGATCTTCCCGCTCGGCTTCCGTCTGACCTGCTACTACTACCGCAAGGCCTACTACCGCGGCTTCTGGGCCTCTCCCCCGGCCTGCGCGGTGGCCGAGCCGCACAAGAAGTACTCCGGCGAGACCCGCTTCCCGCTGATCCTGCAGAACGTCCACCGGTACTTCTTCTACGCGGCGCTCCTGGTGGCGGGCACGCTGACGTACGACACCGTGCTGACCTTCCGCGACGAGCACTACCACTGGGGCCACATGGGCCTGGGCACCCTCGTCTTCCTGGCCAACATCGTGCTGATCTGGGCGTACACCCTGTCCTGCCACTCCTGCCGGCACATCGTCGGCGGCAAGCTCAAGCACTTCTCCAAGCATCCCGTGCGCTACAAGGCCTGGAAGTTCGTGGGGAAGCTGAACAACCGTCATATGCAGCTCGCCTGGGCGTCGTTGATCAGCGTGGCGGCTGCCGATTTCTACGTGTACCTGGTCGCATCCGGTGCTTTCAATGATCCGCGCTTCTTTTAGATTGGGTGGGGCCTTCTGATGTCCGTGGTCGAGCGACAGGAGTGGGACGTCGTCGTGGTCGGTGCCGGTGGCGCCGGTCTGCGGGCCGCCATCGAGGCGCGCGAGCGCGGTGCCCGTACGGCGGTGATCTGCAAGTCGCTGTTCGGCAAGGCCCACACGGTGATGGCCGAGGGCGGCATCGCGGCGGCGATGGGCAACGTGAACTCCGGCGACAACTGGCAGGTCCACTTCCGCGACACCCTGCGCGGCGGCAAGTTCCTCAACCAGTGGCGCATGTCGGAGCTGCACGCGAAGGAAGCCCCGGACCGGGTATGGGAGTTGGAGACCTGGGGCGCCCTCTTCGACCGCACCCAGGACGGCCGGATCTCCCAGCGCAACTTCGGCGGCCACGAGTACCCGCGCCTCGCCCACGTCGGCGACCGTACGGGACTTGAGCTGATCCGCACGCTCCAGCAGAAGATCGTGTCGCTCCAGCAGGAGGACCACAAGGAGACGGGCGAGTACGAGTCCCGTCTGAAGGTCTATCAGGAGTGCACGGTCACAAGGGTGTTGAAGGACGGGAGCCGTGTCTCGGGCGTCTTCGCGTACGAGCGCGAGACCGGCCGCTTCATGGTCCTCGAAGCACCCTCTGTGGTGATCGCGACGGGCGGGATCGGCAAGTCCTTCAAGGTGACGTCGAATTCGTGGGAGTACACGGGCGACGGGCACGCGCTGGCACTGCTGGCGGGTGCGCCTCTCCTCAACATGGAGTTCGTGCAGTTCCACCCGACAGGCATGGTCTGGCCCCCGTCGGTGAAGGGCATCCTCGTCACCGAGTCGGTGCGCGGCGACGGCGGGGTGCTCAAGAACTCGGACGGCAAACGCTTCATGTTCGACTACATCCCGGACGTCTTCAAGGAGAAGTACGCCGAGTCGGAGGCGGAGGGCGACCGCTGGTACGAGGACCCGGACCACAACCGCCGTCCCCCCGAACTGCTCCCCCGCGACGAGGTCGCCCGCGCCATCAACTCCGAGGTGAAGGCGGGCCGCGGCTCACCGCACGGCGGGGTCTTCCTGGACGTGTCGACGCGCATGCCGGCGGAGGTGATCCGGCGCCGACTCCCGTCCATGTACCACCAGTTCAAGGAGCTGGCCGACGTCGACATCACGGCGGAGGCGATGGAGGTCGGGCCGACCTGTCACTACGTGATGGGCGGTATCGCGGTCGAGTCGGAGACGGCGGCGGCACGCGGGGTGCAGGGGCTGTTCGCGGCCGGTGAGGTAGCCGGCGGCATGCACGGCTCCAACCGGCTCGGCGGCAACTCCCTTTCCGACCTGCTGGTGTTCGGCCGCCGGGCGGGCTGGCACGCGGCGGACCACGCGGCCGACCTGGCGGACAGCCGCCCGCTGGTCGACGACACCGAGGTCGACCTCGCGGCGGCGGAGGCACTGCGCCCCTTCTCGGCGGAAGGCCCCGAACCCGGCAAGGAGAACGGCCGCCCGCCGGAGAACCCGTACACCCTCCACCAGGAACTCCAGCAGACCATGAACGACCTCGTCGGCATCATCCGCCGCGAGGGCGAGATGGAACAGGCGCTGGAGAAACTGGCCGACCTGCGGGTACGGGCACGGCGGGCCGGGGTCGAGGGCCACCGGCAGTTCAACCCCGGCTGGCATCTCGCCCTGGACCTGCGGAACATGCTGCTGGTCAGCGAGTGCGTGGCGCGGGCCGCGCTGGAACGCACCGAGTCGCGCGGCGGACACACCCGCGAGGACCACCCCGGCATGAACCGTGACTGGCGCCGCATCAACCTGATCTGTCAACTGACCGATCCCGACGGCGGGTTGGCGGCCACGGACCCGGTGTCCGGCCAGATCACCCTGACCCGCGAGACGACCGACCCCATCCGCGCCGACCTGCTCGCCCTCTTCGAGAAGGAAGAGCTGGTCAAGTACCTCGCCGAAGAGGAGCTGTACGAGTGAGCAGCTACGAGGCCCGCTTCAAGGTGTGGCGGGGGGACGTCAAGGGCGGCGGCCTGGAGGACTTCAAGGTCGAGGTCAACGACGGCGAGGTGATCCTCGACATCATCCACCGCATCCAGGCCACCCAGGCCTCCGACCTCGCCGTGCGCTGGAACTGCAAGGCGGGCAAGTGCGGTTCGTGCTCGGCGGAGATCAACGGGCGGCCCCGGCTGATGTGCATGACCCGCATGTCGACGTTCACCCGCGAGGAGACGATCACCGTCACCCCGCTGCGCGCCTTCCCCGTGATCCGCGACCTCGTCACGGACGTGGGCTTCAACTACCAGAAAGCCAGGGAGGTTCCGGCGTTCGTCCCGCCGGAGGGTGTGGGTCTCGGCGAGTACCGGATGATGCAGGAGGACGTGGACCGCTCGCAGGAGTTCCGCAAGTGCATCGAGTGCTTCCTGTGCCAGGACACCTGCCACGTGGTCCGCGACCACGAGGAGAACAAGACGGCGTTCGCGGGCCCCCGATTCCTCATGCGGGTCGCGGAGTTGGACATGCACCCGCTGGACGCGGCGGCCGAGAGCGGCCTCGACCGCAAGAAGACCGCCCAGGACGAACACGGCCTCGGCTACTGCAACATCACCAAGTGCTGCACCGAGGTCTGCCCCGAGGGCATCCACATCACTGACAACGCGCTGATTCCCTTGAAGGAACGGGCGGTTGACCGCAAGTACGACCCGCTGGTGTGGCTGGGGTCGAAGATCAGGAGGCGTTCTTCGTAGGGTTCGTGGGGCGGGCCGCGGCGCTCTGGACGAGGACCCCTGCGGCGGCCACGATCCCGCCGACCACCGCGAACGGGGCCAGCCGCGAGTCGCCCGGGCTCTGGAACGGTCCGCAGAACACGAACGCGGCCAGCCCCGCGTCGCTGACCAGCATGCCGTAGCCCCACAACCGGGGGCGCGCGATGCTGTGTCGGCGGACGAGCGGGGTCCAGCCGCGCGTGATCGCGCCGATGCCGACGACGGCGAGGCCGGCGATCAGCAGTACGGCCACGGTCAGTTCGATGTCGCTCATGTCCGCTCCGCGAGGGACAGGGCCTGTTGGAGGTTGTGTTCCGCGATGCCCCGCATGAACTCCGGGTCGTCGAAGTCGCCGACATCGAGGAGGCGCAACGGGCCCGCCACCAGGGAGAGATGCATCGCCAGGCGGTACAGGCGCAGCCGGTCGTCGTCCAGGCCGTCGGTGCGCAGGGCGTCGTAGTGGCGACCGAAGCGAAGGCGGAGGAAGACGTGCTCCCATTCGACGTCGAAGTACATCAGGCCTTCGATGTCGATGAGGGCGAGGTCGCCGTCGGGGGTCACGCGGACGTGGTCGGCGCCGAGTTCGCCGTGGATCAGGGCGGGGGGCTCGGTGCGGGGGCGGACCCGGGCGGCCAACTCCCCTAGCCAGTCGGCCAGTTGGCTGTGGACGGCGGTGACCCGTGGCTCGCGTGCGGTGAGTTCGTCGAGGTCGCCCAGGGCGCGTTCGACGATGATCTCCGCGCACGAACCGCCGTACGAGGAACCGCCGTTGTCGACGACCGCGACCTTCCCGAAGCGCGGGCCCGTGCAGGCGTGCAGGGTGTCGAGGAGGGCCGCCATCCGCTCCAGCGCCTCGGGTGCGGCGGCCGGGTCGGCGTCCAGCAGGTCCTCCAGGGTGCCGCCCGGAAGGTCCTCGACGATCGCCGCGTCCGCCGGGAGGTGGGTGTGCGTGGGGTCGGCGTACAGGAGCCGGGGCGCGCGGACCCCGGCCGTGGCGAGGCGGTCGGCCGCCGCTGTGAAGAGGGTGAGGCCGGAGGCGTGGGAGAAGGGGTCGCGGGGGTCGCCGGGGCCGGCGTCCCAGAGGTCCTCGTCCGGGGACCACACGTAGGCCACCGCGGTCGTGCCGTCCTCGAAGGTGAGGCGGTAGACGCCCTTCTTCGAACCGCCCCGGATGCGGGTCGCTTCCTTCAGCGTGCGGCCGACGGCATGTGCGAGCGGTGCCAGGTCCTCGCGGGTGAGGAATTTACGGGTGACAGTCACCGGAGCACAGGGCGCTGCGCACGCCACTGCAGTACACCGCCGACAACGATCAGCGCGAGCGCCGTCGCCCCGCCGACGTCATCCATGGCCAGGGAATCCGCCCACCAGCGCAGGGACATCGCCGTCCCCATGCCCAGCGCCATCGTCAGCATGCCGTATCCCCACAACTCCGCCTGTACGACCCTGCTGCGCGCAGTCGGCGGCATCCATCCTGTCGTCACCGCGGCGACTCCGGTCGCCGCCATCAGCAGCAATGCCACTGCGGCCAGCTCTGTCCACATCATTGCCCACCCCCCTCAGGCTCAACCGATCATCCCACCCCGGGCTGTGAACAGCACCCGTTTTACATCGAGTTGCATCGAGCAGTCATCCGGTCTGGGAAGTGAGCAGTTCGCACGGGGATGGTGTCGGTACGCGCTCCGGACGGGAGAAGGAGGACCTCGTGACCGTCGTATTCGTTCAGGTTCAGGGGCGCGTGAGAGGTTCCCCGTCGAGCTCGTGGCGCCACAGGATGTCGCTGACGCGATCGACCGCCGAGGTGAGGTGGCGGCGGTAGGTGCTGAACGGCAGCCCCAGGCGCTCGGCCGCGGCCTCCTGCGTCGGCGCGGCCTTCAGGTAGGTGGTCGCGAGAGCGCGATGGCGCTTCTCACCGCCGCGTTCCGCCAGCAGGGCGTCCACGGCGCGGGCGAGGACGTCGGCGAGACTGCCGCCGTTCGCCACGACCACCCGGCTGCGGTTGAGGGGGTTGCCGGCGGGCCCC
>NZ_JAWOAI010000496.1:0-7103 GCF_033194735.1 Streptomyces sp. W16 | reverse complement strand
CCGCGGCGGGCAGCCCGCTCACCAGCGTCCCGGCCGCCTGCTCCGCCTGTGCCCCGGTCAACGGGAGGGCGGGCAGCCCGTTCGGGCCGTGCCCCGCGACCACGGCACCCAGGGCGGTGGACAGGTCGGCCGAGAAGCGTGCGAAGTCGGGCTCGGGCCGGTCCTGGACCGAGGCGACGAGATCGCCGAAGTAGATCTGCGCGAGGTCGTTGAGGTTGGCCAGCACCGGCCGCAGATCGACCTTGAGGTCGAGCGAGTCGCGCTCGCCGCCCAGATAGCCCACCACGGCGTCGATCTGCTGCTGGGTGAGATCACGGACCGTCTCCGGCGGCAGCACCAGCTTGAGGTTGGAGGTGACCTGCGCCTCCGGCACGGGCAGCCGGGCCAGCAGCCCCCGGGTGACCGCGGCCGTCCGCGGATCCACCAGCACCTGGCTGTAGAGCCGGTCGTAGGCCTTCTGCTCGTCCAGTGCCGACCGGTAGAAACCCGGTGAGATCACGGTGGAGCGGGCCGTGGCCGCGAGGGTGAGGACCGCCGTCGCGAGGACGGCGAGGACCATGGCCGCGACACGCGGCAGTCTGCGGGACGCGACGCCGACCGGGTCCATGATTCCCCATCGTCGTCCCGCCCCACCCGCCCCGCAAACGGACACGGGACGCCGGAAATGGCGTGGCCGTGGCGGGGGGTGGACGTGTTGGGTGGACCGTATGAACGAGACGGAACTCCTGGCGGACCGGTTCGAGGAACACCGCGGCCGGCTGCGCGCGGTGGCCTACCGCATGCTCGGTTCGCTGCCGGAGGCGGAGGACGCCGTCCAGGAGACCTGGCTGAAGCTGAGCCGCACCGACGCGGACGAGATCAGGAACCTCGGCGGCTGGCTCACCACCGTCGTCGGCCGGGTCTGCCTCGACCTGCTGCGCGCCCGCACCGCCCGCCGCGAGGACCCCATCGACGAGACATTCGTCCCGGACCCGCTGATCAGACCCCTGACGGACCTGGACCCCGAAGAGGAGGTACTCCAGGCCGACTCGGTGGGCCTCGCCCTGCTCGTCGTCCTGGAGACCCTGGAGCCCGCCGAACGGCTTGCCTTCGTCCTGCACGACCTGTTCGCGGTGCCCTTCGACGACATCGCCCCGATCGTGGACCGCACCTCCGCCGCGACCCGCCAACTGGCCAGCAGGGCCCGCCGCCGGGTCCAGAGCGCAAGCCCGTCGACCGACCCGGACCTCGGCCGGCAGCGCGAGATCGTCGAGGCCTTCCTCGCCGCCGCACGCGAGGGCGACTTCGACGCCCTCGTCGCACTCCTGCACCCGGACGTGGCGCTGCGCGCCGACTCCGGGGCCCTGGTGCGAGGCGTGGCGGCCTCCAAGGCGCTGCGCGGAGCACGCGCGATCGCCGAACAGGCCCTCATGTTCGCCCCGTTCGCGCGCCTCGCCCAACTCGCCCTGGTCAACGGCACGGTGGGCGTCGTCAACGCCCCCGAAGGACAGCTCGTCTCCGTCATGGGCGTCACGATCGCCGACGGCCGGATCACCGAGATGTACATCCTGTCCGACCCCGACCGGCTGGCCCACCTCGACGTGAACGGGTCAGTACGCTGAACGGCATGGAAGATCACATAGCGGACCGGACCGACCTGCGCGGTGACTGCGAGCGGTGTTTCGGACTGTGCTGCGTCGCGCTGCCCTTCGCCGCCACGACGGACTTCGCGATCGACAAGGCCGCGGGGACACCGTGCCCGAACCTCCGAGGTGATCACCGCTGCGGCATCCACGCGAAGCTCCGGCAGACGGGCTTCACCGGCTGCACGGTCTACGACTGCTTCGGCGCCGGACAGAAGGTCTCGCAGGTCACCTTCGGCGGGCGCGACTGGCGCACGGTCCCCCGGGCGGAGTCCCGTCGGATGTTCGACGTGTTCCCCGTCGTACGGCAGCTGCATGAACTGCTCTGGTATCTGACCGAGGCGCTCACCCTGTCGGCCGCCCGGCCGGTCCACCCGGACCTGCGCCGGGCCCTCGACCGCACCGAGGAACTCACGCGCGGCACGCCCGAAGAGCTCGGCGCGCTCGACGTGGGCGCCCACCGGCAGGAGGTCAACGTGCTGCTGCTGCGGACCAGTGAGCTGATGCGGGCCGGGGTGAAGGGGAAGAAGAAGGACCGTCGGGGCGCCGATCTCATGGGGGCCCGGCTCAAGGGCGCCGATCTCACCGGGGCCAATCTGCGCGGTGCCTACCTCATCGCCGCCGATCTCACCGGGGCCGATCTGCGCGGCGCGGATCTGATCGGCGCCGACCTGCGGGACGCCGATCTCACGGACGCCGACCTGACCGGCGCGTTCTTCCTCACCCAGCCCCAGGTCAACGCGGCCAGGGGCAGCGCGGGCACCAGGCTGCCGGGGTCAGTCGTCCGCCCGGCGCACTGGGCAGCGGGGCTCTGAGGTGCCGTCGTCCGGGACCGCGGCTGATGCGGTCACCGGCCCGGACGCCGTACGCCGGTCCAGGTGGAGCCGAAGCCCCTCCGGCATCAGCGTCAGGCGCTCGGCCACCCGCAACCGGTAGGCGGGGTCGGGGCGCAGCTCGTAGCGGCGCAGCAGCAGGCCCAGGACCAACATCGCCTCGTGCAGGGCGAATTGGCGGCCGATGCAGGCCCGCGCTCCCGTCCCGAACGGCTTGAAGGTGTGCGGGGCACGGGAGCGGACGGCCTTGGCGTCGAAGCGGTCCGGGTCGAACTCCTCGGCGTCCGCGCCCCACACCTCGGGGTCGCGGTGCAGCATCGGCGTCAGGATCAGCGCCCAGGCGCCCCGCCGCACCGGGTGGACCCCGGCGAGCTCGGTGTCGCGGGTGGCCTCGCGGGCGTAGGCGGGCGCCGTCGGCCACAGCCGCAGCGACTCGTCGAGCACCCGGCGTACGTAGCGCAGCTTGGCGATCTGCTCGTAGCCCGGCACCTCCGCGTCGCCCCAGACCTGGTCGATCTCGGCGCGGGCGCGGGCCGCGACGTCCGGGTGGCGGGCGAGGTAGTGCAGCGCGAAGGACAGCGAACCCGAGGTCGTCTCGTGGCCGGCGACCAGGAAGGTGATGACCTGGCGGCGGACGTTCTCGGCGGAGAGCCGCTCGCCGGTCTCCGGGTGGGCCGTCTCCAGCATCCGGTCGAGCAGGTCGCCGTCACCGCTCGCAGTACGGCGGGTGCGCACCATGTCGTCGACCGTGCGGTTGAGATAGGCGATGTCGGCCTCGTTGCGCCGGGTCGCGGTGCGCAGGAGGAGCGGGGCCAGCGGTCCCGGCACCGAGTTGAGGCGCTGCGCGTAACTGAGCGTGCCGACCATCGAGGTGACGAAGGGGTGCGGGCGGTCGCGTTCGAAGGAGCCGAAGTCATGGCCGAAGCCGGTGCGCGCGATCGTCTCCAGGGTCAGCTTGGTCATGTCGCCGGGTACGTCCACCGACCGTCCGGCGGCCAGTTCGCGGTCCCAGTGATCCGTCAGGCGTTCGGCCACGGCCAGCATCATCGGGTGGTAGCCCGCCATCGCCTCGCGGCTGAAACCGGGGGCCAGGACGTCGTGCGCCAGCTGCCAGTTGGGTTCGTGGTTGTACGCCGTGAACAGCCCGTCCCCGGCGACCGGCCGCAGATTGGCGATCCCGAGGCCGACGTGTTTCGCGAACCGTGACTCGTCCGCCATGTCGGCCACCAGGTCGGCGCCCCACACGAACACGAACTCCTTGCCGAAGGCCTTCCGGCGGAAGATCGGGCCCAGTTGGCGGGCGTAGCGGAGTGTGTCCTGGAGGGGAGTGCGCCGGTCGGCGCCGATGACGTCACCGAGCAGCGGGACCCGGCGCGGCGGATGCGGGATCCGGTCGAGCTGGGGCCAGCCCTGCTCGGCGCCCCGGAATCCCTTCGGCAGCGCGGTCGGCGTCACCGTCGTCGTCTCCGCCATGACGCGATCTCCCTTGATCCACTCGCGGGTTCAGCCTGTTGTACGTGGGTTCAATAGCGTGTGTCAGTGTGATCCCACTGTTGAACCGACGTCAAGTAAAGTGCGGGAATGGCCGCCAATCAGGGAGAGCGCACACGCCGCCGGCTCAGTACCGGTGAGCGTCGGGAGCAACTCCTCACGGTGGGCGCGCGGTTGTTCTCGGAGAGCCCCTACGACGAGGTGTGGATCGAGCAGGTCGCCGAGATCGCCGGGGTCTCCCGAGGGCTGCTCTACCACTACTTCCCGACCAAGCGGGACTTCTTCGCGGCCGTCGTCGAGCGTGAGAGCGAGCGGATGCTGCGGCTGACGGCGGCCGTACCGGGCGTACCGGCCCGGGAACAGCTCGCCGTCGCCCTCGACACCTATCTGGAGTACGTGCACACCCACGCGCACGGCTACCGCGCCTTCCACCGCGCCGACGCGGCCGGGGACCAGACCGTACGGCGGGTCTATCAGCGGGCGTTGGCGGCGCAGGAGCGGCAGATCCTGGCCGCGCTCGCCGCCGATCCCGAGTTCGGGCCGGCCGTGGAGGAGCGGCCCGACACGAAACTCGCGGTGCGCGGCTGGCTGGCCTTCACGACCGCCGTCTGTCTGGAGTGGCTGCGCGGACCGGAGTTGAGCCGCGAGCAGGTGCGCGATCTGTGCGCGCGGGCGCTGTTGGGCGTCATCGCACCCTGAACTCGTCCTGGACGACTTGGTGGAGAGATTGCGTGGCGTGGTTGGCGCGCGCCCCGATCTTCGGTAAGTTAGGCAAGGCTTACCTAAGGAGGTTCAGGGATGGGTGACAGCCAATCGTGGACGGCCGTGCCTGCCGCGGCCGAGCGGGCCCGCTCGGTGCTCGCCGCCGCATGGTCCTGCGCGGTGACCGCGGAGGGCGGTCGCGAGGAGTTCGTCGGCGCGCACAGCGTGGACGACGAGGGCCGGGTGCTTCTTCAAGTGCCCGAGGACAGCGCCCTGTTGGCCGCCGCGATCTGCGCGCCGCGCGGCGAGCCGTCCGCGGTCCTTGAGTTCGCGGACGTCGCGCCCGTCCCCGTGCGCAACCGCATCAGGGCCCGCGTGTGGCTCGCCGGCTGGTTCGTCCCCGAGGACGGCCAACTGGCGTTCAGTCCCACGCGCGTGGTGCTGCGTCCGGCGACCGGCGCGGTGGTCATCGACCTCGACGAGTTCGCCGCCGCCGAACCCGACCCGCTGGCCCTGGCCGAGGCCCAGCTGCTGACCCACCTCGCCGACTGCCACTCCGACGCGGTCGAGCGGCTGACCCGCCTCGTCGAGCCCGACAGCCTGCACGGCGCGGTCCGTGTCCAGCCCCTCGCCGTCGACCGGCACGGACTGACTCTGCGTATCGAGCGCGCCCGTGCCCACGGCGACGTGCGACTGCCGTTTCACGCGCCCGCCGACACGGTCGCCCACCTCACCGAACGTATGCATGTGCTGCTCACCCAGGCCAGTGCCGCGTCCTGCGCGCGTCCCCTACAGCGGCAGCGCACAGACGGCGACCGGTGAGGCGAACGGCGCGCCCGCGAGCCGCAGTTCACCACTCGGCCCGTCCACCAGGAACACGCTGACCGTGCTCGACCTCTGGTTCGCGGCGAACAGCAGTGTCCCGTCCGGCGAGAGGGCGATCTGCCGCGGGAAGTCACCGCTCACCGGCACGGTGTCGAGCAGCCGGAGCCGGGCGCCGTCCGCCTCGACGGCGTACCGCGCCAGGGTGTTGTCGCCCCGGTTGGCGAGATAGGCGTACGAGCCGTTCGGCGTCACCAGGATCTGTGCCGGGTAGTTGGTGGCACTGCCGGTGCTGCCGCTGGTCTGGGGGTCGCCGATCGTGAGGGCGCCGGTGGCCGGGTCGTAGCCGCAGACCGCGATGGTGTCGTCGACCTCGTTGGCCAGGTAGGCGTACCGGCCGCCGGGGTGGAACGTGAGGCTGCGCGGGCCCGCGCCCGCGCGTGTGTGCGCCTGGGAGACCTCGGTGAGCGTGCCCTTCGTGAGGTCCAGGCGGTAGGTGTAGACCGTGTCGGTGCCCAGGTCGACGGCGAGGACATGGCCGCCGTCGGGACTGGTCACGAACTGGTGCGCGTGCGGGCCGTCCTGGCCCGGGCCCGGCTGCGGACTGGAGTGCTTGACCAGAGCGGTGCGTTCGCCGAGCGCGCCCGAGGTGGCGATCGGGTGCACGGCCACGCTGCCGGACGTGTAGTTGGCGCTGAGCAGCCAGCGCCCGGTCGGGTGCACCGACAGATGGCAGGGGCCCGCGCCGCCGGTGCTCCGCGCGCCGAGGATCTTGCGGTCCGCCAGACGTACGGCGGTCACCGCGCCGGACGTCTGCTCGTCGACCGCGTACAGCGTGCGGCCGTCGGGGTGCAGGGCCAGGTACGACGGGTCGGCGACCCCGGTGAGCGTTCCGGCACCGGTGATCTCGCCGGTCGTCGGGTCGTAGGTGGCCAGGCCGATGCCCGTGCCGCCGCCGTCGACCGAGGTGTACGTGCCGAGGTAGAGGGGGCGGGGGCCGGAGGCCCTGCCGGTGCGGTGGGCGCCGGGGGCCGGTGCCTTGGCGGCCGTAGGGGCGGTTTCGGGGTCGGTCGGGGCCGAAGCCGGTGCGGGGACCGCGACCACGGCCGCGGTTCCGCCCAGGGCGCCGAGGAAACGGCGTCGACTCCAGCCATCCTGTGACGCGTCCGCACCACTGCTCATACCCACACCCTCAGGTCGTCGCTTGCCCCGGTCGGCACGGCAACCTTGGCGTGGATGGGCGGTTGAGCGCAAGACCGGCAACGCGCGTTGCGCAGGGTGCAATGGATGAGTGTTGCTTACCAGTCTCCGTCCTGCACCGGCTTGCCCGGCGCGTCCTTGAGGGGCTGCACCTGGCCGGGAGTCGGCTGCTGCCAGGGTTCGTGGTCGTCGCCCAGCCAGTCGCCCACCGGCTTCACGGCCCCCAGGGTGTCGGTGGGGGCGAGATCCTCGGCGTCCTGGTCGTAGTAGTCGAACCAGGGCAGCCCCGCCCGGGTGTACGCGGCCCGGTCCACCGGCGACGGCGGCGGCTCCTCGCCGGTGATGCGGCGCCACTCCGGAGGCGTCACCAGGTGCACGAAGACCCGCCCGGCGGGCTCCTTGGCCCAGGCCGTCAGCGCGCGGTCGTCCTCGT
>NZ_JAWOAI010000495.1:0-7106 GCF_033194735.1 Streptomyces sp. W16 | reverse complement strand
CGCGATCCGGGTCCGCATCGCCGGTGCCGACCACTGGGCGGCGATCGAGGACGCGGGCCGACTGCGCGACGCGCTCGGCACGGCGCTGCCCGTCGGTGTCCCCGAGGCGTTCACCGAACCGGTCAAGGACCCGCTCGGCGACCTCCTCGCGCGCCACGCCCGCACCCACGGACCGTTCACGTCGGCCACGGCTGCCGCCCGGTTCGGTCTGGGCGTGGCGGTCACCGACGGCGCGTTGCAGCGGCTCGCGGCGAACGGCCGTGTCGTACAAGGGGAGTTCCACCCGGCCGGGATCGGTCAGGAGTGGTGCGACGCGACGGTGCTGCGACGCCTGCGCCGCCGCTCCCTGGCCGCGCTGCGGCACGAGTTGGAGCCGGTGCCGCCGGCCGCGCTCGCGCAGTTCCTTCCTCAGTGGCAGCACATCGGCAAGGGCCATGGACTGCGCGGTATCGACGGACTGGTGCGCGCCGTCGAGCAGTTGCAGGGCGCCTCCGTGCCCGCGTCCGCCCTGGAGAAGCTCGTCCTGCCGTCCCGCGTGGCGAACTACGCGCCGGCCATGCTCGACGAACTCACCTCCGCCGGGGAACTGGTGTGGGCGGGCGCAGGCTCCCTCCCCGGCAAGGACGGCTGGATCTCCCTCTACCTGGCGGACGCGGCCCCCTTGCTCCTCCCGCCACCGCACCCGCTCGAACTCACAGCACTGCACCAGTCGGTCCTGGACGCCCTTTCCGGCGGCTACGGCCTCTTCTTCCGCCAGATCGCCGACCAGGTCCGCGCGACGACCCACCCCGATGTCACCGATCCCCAACTGGCCGACGCCGTCTGGGACCTGGCCTGGTCCGGCCGACTCACGAACGACACGCTCACCCCCATGCGCTCCCTGCTGGGCTCCGGCCGCACGGCAGGCTCCACCGCCCACCGCGCGAAACGCACGGTCCCGCGCGGGCGCTACGGCTCTCTCACCGCCGCCGCCCGCCCCGCCTCACGCACCGGTCCGCCGACCGTCGCCGGCCGCTGGTCCCTGCTCCCCGCCCACGAACCGGACCCCACCGTGCGCGCCCATGCCCTGGCCCGTACCCTGCTCGACCGGCACGGAGTGGTGACCCGGGGGGCGGTCGCCGCGGAGGGCGTGGAGGGCGGATTCTCGGCGACTTACCGCATCCTGTCCGTCTTCGAGGAGAGCGGTCAGGCGCGGCGCGGCTATGTCGTGGAGGGGCTCGGCGCCGCCCAGTTCGCGATGGACGGGGCGGTGGACCGCCTCCGCGCGGTCGCCAACGCCCGCGACCGGGGCGACGACCTGCCCACACCGGACACCACGGACAACGACCCGTACGGCTTCGGGGCCCTCGACGGCTCACCCACGCCGGCCTCCGGTTCCACCGACCGCTTGGTAGCAGCCCCGACCACCTACGACGCCCCCGACAACCACGGTCGACCGGCCGCATCCGACCCGCACGCACCCACCCCCTCCTCAGTCCACGACTTCGCCGACGCCTTCGGCCCGTTCACCGACTTCGACGACCTCGACGACCTCGACGACACAGGCACACCAGCCGGGCCCACCTCACGACTCCACGGCTCCCCCTCCCCCCACCCCCCGTCCCCGGGCGATTACATCTCGCCCCGCGACTTCCCCACCCCGACACCCCGGACCAACACCACCTCCCCCTACGCCGGCCACCACCCCCGCCGCCCCTCCCTCTCCGCCCGAGCCGTGGTCCTGGCCGCCGCCGACCCGGCGAACGCGTACGGCGCTGCCCTCCCCTGGCCCGAACCGCCGACCGGCGCCGGGCACAAACCGGGGCGGAAGGCCGGCTCGCTCGTCGTGCTCGTCGACGGCGAGCTGACGCTCTACATGGAGCGCGGCGGCAAGACCCTGCTCGCCTGGCCCTCCGCGCCGGACACCACGGCCACCGAAGACCCACGCCTCCAAGGGGCCGCCGAAGCACTCGCGGCTGCGGCCCGAGCCGGTTCGCTCGGCACGGTCACGGTGGAGCGCGTCAACGGCGCCTCGGCCCTGACCTCCCCCATCGGCACCCTTCTGGAAGGAGCGGGCTTCATCGCGACACCGCGCGGCCTGCGCCTGCGCGCATGAACCGAACCGACCCTCACCACCTCATGCCACCCTTGACGCATGCCTGAAGGCGACACCGTCTGGCAGACCGCGAAGCGCCTCCACACCGCCCTCGCGGGCAAGGTGCTGACCCGCAGCGACCTCAGGGTCCCCAAGTACGCCACGGCGGACCTCACCGGCCGCACCGTCCTGGACGTCACGCCCCGGGGCAAGCACCTGCTGACCCGTATCGAGGGCGGTCTCACCCTCCACTCGCACCTGCGGATGGACGGCACCTGGCGGGTGTACGCCAACGGTCAGCGCTGGAGCGGCGGCGGCCCGGCCCACCAGATCCGGGTGATCCTCGGCACCGCCGACCGCACAGCCGTCGGCTATCGCCTCCCCATTCTGGAGCTCCTCCGCACCACCGACGAACACCGCGCCGTCGGCCACCTCGGCCCCGACCTCCTGGGCCCCGACTGGAACCCCGAGCAGGCGTTGGCCAACCTCCTCGCCGACCCTTCCCGCCCCCTCGGCGAGGCCCTGCTCGACCAGCGCAACCTGGCCGGTATCGGCAACATCTACAAGAGCGAACTCTGCTTCCTCCTGGGCGCCACCCCCTGGCTCCCCATCGGCGCCCTCCCCGCCGACCGCGCCGCGAAGCTCCCCGCCATCGCCAAGCGGCTCCTGGAAACCAACCGCGACCGCCCCGTCCGCAACACCACAAGCACCCTCACGCACAACGCCCCGAACCACACCCCCGACCTGTTCGTCTACGGCCGCGCACCCCGCCCCTGTCTGCGCTGCGACACCCCGGTCCGCACCGCCGACCAGGGCGACGGCTCGCGCGAGCGCCCCACCTACTGGTGCCCGACCTGCCAGGTGGGACCGGCGCCGGGCGCCGCCCCACCTCGCGGAACTCAGCACCGTACGACTAATTGACGACCCGTCAGAAACCCTCGTACCGTCGCTGCATGCCCGTCAAGGCGTACGACCTCACCGGACGCACCGCTTTCGTCACCGGCGCCGCCAGCGGTATCGGGCGCGCATCCGCCGTGCTGCTCGCCGAGGCGGGTGCCGTCGTGCACTGCGCCGACCGTGACACGCAGGGCCTGCACGAGACGGCGACCCTGATCAAGGACCAGGGCGGCACCGCCCGCACCCACCATCTCGACGTCACCGATCGCACGCAGGTCCGGCAGGCCGTCGAGTCCTGCGAGGAGCTGCATGTGATGGCCGCGGTCGCCGGGATCATGCACAGCAGCACAGTGCTGGAGACCCGGGACGAGGATCTCGACCGGGTGCTGAACGTCAACTTCAAGGGAGTGCTGTACGCCTGTCAGGAGGCGGCCCGGCTGATGCTCGATCGCGGCACCAGGGGCAGCATCATCACCATGGCCTCAGGTGCGATCGACACCGGAGGCTCCGGGCTGCTCTGCTACAGCGCCGCGAAGGCGGCCGTCGTCCAGCTGACGAAGACGCTGGCGACCGAGGTCGGCCGGCACGGCATCCGCGTCAACGCCATCGCGCCGGGCTGGATACGCACGCCCATGACCGATCACCACGAGGGCGAGGCGCAGGCCCGTACCGAAGCGCTGATGGCCCGGCTGTCGCCGCTGGGCCGGGTAGGTGAGCCGGAGGACATCGCCCACGCCGTGCTGCATCTGGCGTCCGACGCCTCGTCGTTCACGACGGGTCAGATCCTCCGCCCGAACGGGGGCGTGGCGATGCCCTGGTAGCGGAGACCGCTTCGGCGACCGGCATGACGGGCATCCGCCATGCCTGCCTCCAGCGTCCCGTGGCCACGGCTCCGGCCGCCCGCGCCTTGGGCATGCAGTGCACCGGGAGCAGACTCAGCCCCCACCCACCGGCTGCGACCGCCCCCTCCAGTCCGCCCGCGTGCGGCGTCAGCGCGAGCCGCAGCACGGCCCACCACCACAGCGCCCCGAGTCCCAGCGCAGCCCCCCAGCGCACTATCCGCCCCGCCATGGCCGTCACCACCTCCAGCCGGACGCTAGACCGCCGCGGTCACCCGCGAGGAGGGCGCATCGACGGCACACGGACGCACCACCCGCCTCAACCATGACCGCACGGAGCCCCACCGGCAAACGGACCACCGCAGCCGTACAAAGGCGCCCGGAACGCGAAAAACCCCGACCGCACCTCTCCAGGTCTCCCCGGAGAAGCCCCGGTCGGGGCTCGCACACATTCTCGACGCCGGTCGGCGTCTCATCGGCTTACACCAGCGTGAGCCTCACGCGGCGACCACGTCCACCGCCTCGGCGGGGGCCTTGATGGTCACCCGTTCCGGTGGCACACCGGTCACCGACACGGAACCCAGCATCGGACGTACCGACGTGGGCACAGAATTGGTGGCCGCAGCAGACTGGGCCAGCTCGGCGAGAGCGAGCTCGTCGCTCACTTCCCGCATGAGCTCGGACATCCGTACGTCCAACGCGTCGCAGATGGCGGAGAGCAGTTCAGAGGATGCCTCCTTCTGCCCCCGCTCCACCTCGGAGAGATAGCCGAGTGAGACTCGGGCGGACGAGGAGACTTCGCGCAGAGTACGGCCCTGGCGCTGGCGCTGCCGACGCAGCACGTCACCCAGCAGGCGACGGAGCAGAATCATCGGTGGCTCCCTCCTCGGACCGCGTAGCCGCATCCTTCTCGCCCCACCGTACCGCCTTGCGCCGCGGCCGTGCGGGGAGCGATGTCGTGTTCACTCAGGGCTGCAAACATCAAAACCCCCCGTTCTGTTCCGTATCCTGTGTCCGCTCATTCCCGGTCTGTTCGCTCACGAGCCGCTCCAGAAGCAGCGCGAGTACGCTCCGTACACTCTCTCTACGAATTTCCGCCCGGCCGCCGTTCAACCGCAGCGCGGCCACTTTCCCGCCACCGGCGGCATCCGAATCCGGTCCGGAGGGGCCGTCCACGGCCACGAAAACGGTGCCCACAGGCTGCCCGTCCTGCGGTTCCGGGCCCGCCACGCCAGTGGTCGCGATGCCCCAGTCGGCGCCCAGAGCCTTCCGCACACCGGCCGCCATCTGGGCCGCGACCTGCGCGTCTACAGCTCCCCGCTCGGCCAGCAGGGTCGCGTCGACACCGAGCAGCTGGTGCTTCAGCTCGGTGGCGTAGGCGGTGACCGAACCACGGAAGGCCTTGGAGGCTCCGGGCACCGATGTGATCTCCGCCGCAACCAGACCACCGGTGAGCGACTCGGCGACAGCGAGCGTCGCACCGCTCACCGTCAGTAGTCGCACCACTTCAGTGGCCGTGGAACTCACGCTTCCGTCTCCTCCGACGCCGCCATACGCTCGGCGATTCCCTGCCTGCGCAGCACAATGGCCTGTCTCACATAGTCGAGCCCGGTCAGCACGGTCAGAACGACCGCCGCCGCCATCACCCAGAACCTCAGGGTGGCCAGCCAGCCCGTCAGCGCCAGCACATACATCCCTACGGCCACGCCCTGGATGAGCGTCTTCAGCTTGCCGCCGCGCGACGCGGGAATGACGCCGTACCGGATGACAACAAAACGCAGCAGCGTGATCCCGAGTTCCCGGCCGAGGATGACGACGGTCACCCACCACGGCAGATCGCCGAGCGACGACAGACAGATCAGCGCCGCGCCCATGATCGCCTTGTCGGCGATGGGGTCGGCGATCTTCCCGAAGTCGGTGACAAGGTCGTAGGTGCGCGCCAGATGGCCGTCGAACAGGTCGGTGATCATGGCGACGGCGAACGCCGCCCAGGCGAACGAGCGCATCGCCGGGTCGTACCCGCCGTCGGCCAGCATCAGGGCGACGAAGCCGGGGACGAGCAGCAGCCGGAGCATGGTCAGGAAGTTGGCGATGTTCCAGACGCTCGCCTGGTTGACGGCGGCGGCGACGACCTTCGCGCGCGCCGGCCTCGGACCACCGGGCACGCCGGACTCGACAGCACCGGACGAAGCACTACCGGAGACGTTGCCCGACATCGCGCCGGAAGAGGCGCCACCGGAGGCCGCACCGGAACCCGCGCTCGCGGGCGCGCCGTTCGCGCTGGAGGTGCCGCCCGCCGCCGATGCCGGGACTCCGGTCATCTGCCCGCCTCCTCACTACACGCGAGCGAGCCCAGGAGCGGCTCGGCCACCAGGTCGACACCTTCCGTACCGACCACCTTCGCCTCGACCATACGGCCGACGCTCAGGCCTTCGCCGCTCGTGAGGAGCACCTGGCCGTCCGTCTCCGGCGCCTGGTGCTCGCCGCGGCCGTAGGCGCCGTCCTCGGAGTCCACAGACTCCACCAGCACGTGCACGGTCTCGCCGACGCGCTCCTCGGCGCGCTGCGAGACGAGTTCCTCGGCGAGCCGCGAGATGTGCGCGAGCCGCTCGTCCACAACGTCCTGGTCGAGCTTCTTGTCGTACGTCGCCGCCTCCGTGCCCTCCTCGTCGGAGTAGCCGAAGACACCGATGGCGTCCAGGCGCGCGCCGTTCAGGAAGCGCTCCAGTTCGGCGAGGTCGGCCTCGGTCTCGCCGGGGAAGCCGACGATGAAGTTCGAGCGCACGCCGGCCTGCGGGGCCTTGGAGCGGATGGTGTCGAGCAGTTCGAGGAAGCGGTCGGTGTCGCCGAAGCGGCGCATGGCGCGCAGCACGTCGGGCGCGGAGTGCTGGAAGGACAGGTCGAAGTAGGGCGCGATCTTCGGTGTCGAGGTGAGCACGTCGATGAGCCCGGGGCGCATCTCGGCCGGCTGGAGGTAGCTGACGCGCACGCGCTCCAGGCCGTCGATGTCCGCCAGCTCGGGCAGCAGCGTCTCCAGGAGGCGGATGTCGCCGAGGTCCTTGCCGTAGGACGTGTTGTTCTCGGAGACCAGCATGATCTCCTTGACGCCCTGTTCGGCCAGCCAGCGCGTCTCGTTGAGGACGTCGCTGGGGCGGCGGGAGATGAAGGAACCGCGGAAGGACGGGATGGCGCAGAAGGAGCAGCGCCGGTCGCAGCCGGAGGCGAGCTTCACCGAGGCGACCGGGGAGCCGTCCAGGCGGCGGCGCAGGGGCGCGCGCGGGCCCGAGGCGGGCGCG
>NZ_JAWOAI010000494.1:0-7155 GCF_033194735.1 Streptomyces sp. W16 | reverse complement strand
TTCACCCCACGCCGGAACCGTCCCGGCGATCCGCGCCGCATAGGCGGTGGCAAGATCCCTGCCGAAAGGCCCCACCGACCAGCCGTCACCCGCGATGTGATGCACCAACAGCACCAGAACGTGCTCGTCCGGCCCGGTGGCGAAACCGTGCGCACGCAACGGAATCTCGGACGCGAGGTCGAAAACATACCCGGCCGCCCGGACCACGAGCTCGGTCACCCGCTCCTCGTCGGTGTCCGTCCAGACGAACGGCAGCGTGATCCCACCAGCAGGCAGGATCCGCTGGACCGGCTCACCATCGACGACCGGAAAGACCGTCCGCAGACTCTCGTGCCGGCCCACCACATCACCCAGCGCCGCCACCAGCGCCCGCCGGTCCAACGACCCCGACAGACGCAGCACCAACGGCATGTTGTACACCGCGCCCGGCCCCAACTGACCGATGATCCACAACCGCTGCTGCGCAAACGACAACGGAATCATGCAGGCTACCTCGCTGTTTCCGACCGCTACCAGTCGCGATCCGCAGCCGATGACTCAGGCGCCGAAATCACCAGCCAGGCGTCGGGCCACAGCGGGATCGGGAGCCGTTATGTCGGCAGAATCAATTGGCAAAAGAGAAAGCGGAGTTGCATCGACTTGGCGAGGCTAACAGGAGGCACTCGCCAGGGTGAATGAGTCCCGGGCACCACTCGACGGAGCCCGGGAGAGCTGTCTCGCCGGCGAGACAGGAAAAGCTGCTTCACCTGTCCGAACGGTGGAATTCCAGGCCTTCGAACTCCCCACTGCCCCGCCATTCCTGAAGGTGCTGGAAGAAGCCCAGTCCGTCGGGGAACTCGTGCTCGTCCCAAAGGGAATGCGGACCGAGATCCATTCCCTCGTTGTTGGAGTAGCCGGGGGTGCATTCCGTGCCCAGGAAAGTACGCCACTCCGGATCGATCCCCACGTTGCCCATCCAGGCGTCCTCCGCCTGCCGGGTGACTTCGACGACGTCGGCCTCCGTACTGACCGCGTGTGCGACGACGGCCGCTACGGTCTTGGCCGCCTCGGACAGGTTGTGCGTGAGGTTGGAGAACCGCGTCCCGCCCGTGAGCGGCTGAACGAGGAACGCGTTGGGGAACCCGTGCACGTGGAGACCGTGCATCGTGCGCATGCCGTCGGCCCAGTACTCCGACAGCCGCCTGCCGTCCCTGCCGACGGGGTCGAATCCGGCGCGCCGGGTGGGCGCGGTGCCGACCTCGAACCCCGACGCATAGATGATGCAGTCCACCTCGTACTCGGTGCCGTCCACTACGACACCTTGCGGAGTGATCCGCTCGACGCCTTTGCCGTCCGTGTCGACGAGACGGACCGTCGGCACGTTGTAGGCGTCCAGGTACTCGTCGTGGAAGGTCATGCGCTTGCACGGAAGGTGGTACCAGGGCTTGAGGAGTTCCGCGGTCCGTGGGTCCTCGACCGTTTCATCCACCCGGGCGTGGAGCCGGCCCATCTTCTCCATGTCCGCGTAGTACTCGCCGCCGATCTCCTCGGACGTGTCCGAGTCAGGCTGCGAGCCCTCTTCGGCGTTGCGCCACATGCTGGCCATGGCGGTCCAGCCGTCGTTGATCAGGTCCTCGGCCGGCTGCTCCTTCGCCGTCATGTTGGCCGCGTAGTTGTCCAGCCAGCGCTGCTGCCATCCCGGCGTGGCCATCTGCGCGAACCACTCCGGGTCGATCGGCCGGTTGTTGCGGACCTCGATCACGGAAGGCGTGCGCTGGAACACGAGCAGTTCCCGGCACGCGGTGGCCAGGTGAGGGACGCACTGCACCGCGGAGGCGCCGGTGCCGATGACAGCCACCCGCTTGTCCCGCAGATTGCCCAACGGTCCGCCGACCGGATCGCCGGTGTAGGCGTAGTCCCATCGGCTCGTGTGGAAGGCACGGCCCGCGAAGGTCTCGATGCCCGGGATGCCGGGGAGCTTCGGCGTGGACAGATGGCCGAGCCCCAGGCTCACGAACCGGGCGGTGAACTCGTCACCGAGGTCGGTCCGCACGGTCCACAGCCGGGTGGTCTCGTCCCACTCCAAGCCGGTGACCCGGGTATGGAAGAGCGCGTTCTCGTACAACCCGTACTGCTTGCCGATGCGCTGGCAGTGCTCCAGGATCTCCGGGCCGTGCACGTACCACTCGGTGGGCACGTAGCCGGTCTCCTCCAGCAACGGCAGATAGATCATGGACGCGATGTCGCACTGAGCGCCCGGGTACCGGTTCCAGTACCAGGTTCCGCCGAAGTCGCCGCCGCTGTCCACGATCCTGATGTCGGTGACCCCCGCCTCCTTGAGATGGGCACCCGTCATCACGCCGGCGAACCCCCCGCCGATGAACGCGACCGTGACGTGGTCGCGGTACGGCTCGCGCTCGATGCGATCGGTGAAGGGATCCTCGGCCATGTGCGCGAACCCACCACTCAGGGGCAGGTATTGGTCGATGCCGTCCGGCCGCAGTCTCTTGACCCGCTCGGCGGCGTTTTTCGCAATATGCTCCGACACCTTGCGCCTGGACATAAAAGGGCTCTCCTCCGGTGCTCAATGGGGCGCGGGTCTGCCTCGCCGGCGAGGCAGACCCCATATCAGCTGGGTATGGGACCGAGGCCTAGCGGGCCGAAACTTCCCTGTGATAGAGGACGCCTTCACTCCACACCAGGTCGAGCTGGCCCCACTCCATTGCCGAGGCAACATCGGGGAAGAAGCCGAAACCGTTGTAGTTCGCGCTCGTATTGCAAAGGACCGGAAGCCCGCTGCACTTGTAGTACTCGCGAAGAATGGCGTGCAGGTTCGGGTCGTCGCGCTCGTTGACGGTCTGCAGCCGTGCCGAGCCGTCCAGGTGCATGATCGCCGGAACGCGATCGACCCATTCGGGGCGGACCCAGTGCTCGAAGAGCATGTGAGGGTCGGGCGTACCCGGTTCGAAGACGACGGCAGCGTGCTCCTCGAGACAGATCGGCGCGACGGGTCGGTAGTGCTCCCTGCGCTTCATGTCGTTCAGGAGCTTCTTCATCGACGCGTCGGTGGCGGGGGCGATGATGCTGCGTCCGCCGAGCGCCCGGGGCCCGAGTTCCGCACGGCCGTGGAGCACGACCGCGGGCTTGCCCGTGGTGTGGAGCGTCCGGGCGAGCTCCTCCGGTGTGCACGGCGACACGCTCCACCCCTGCGGCACGTCGTTCGTCGGCTCCAGCTCCGGTCCGAGCCGGGTGCCCCATTCGATCGGCCGGAGGCCGTCGCCGTCGGCCGCGGCAAGGCAGGCCGTGCCGATCGCGACACCGGAGTCGTCGGGAAACGGAGGAACCCACATGGCCTTGATCATCGGGTGGGCGCGCAGGGCGCTGTTCCACTTGATGTTCAGCGCGCAGCCGCCCGCGAAACAGAGGTTCCACCGGTCACCGCCCTTCCACGCCCGGATCTTCGCGGTCACGCGCTCCAGCAACAGCTCCTCTAGGAACACGTGGACGCTGGCCAGGACATCCTCGTCGGGCAGGCCGAGGCCGGCCGTGCGAAGGTGTACTGCCCTGAGGTATTCGTGCACGTAGGCGTGCGATTTCTCACCGGTGCTGCCGCAGCCGATGATGTCCTGGCGGTACGTGCGGACCCGGGGCGAGTCCGCGTCGAAATACTCGAAGAACTCCTCACGGAAGATCTGCTTGATCTCTTCCCGCGCCGTGCCGAGAGCGATGTACGCCATCATCTTTCCGGCGACGGAGAGGTCATCGACATGGGTCGACTTGTTCTGGCGCTTGAACGGTCCCCAGTACTGCGAGGTCATGGAGTACGTGTGGCCGATGAGCGGAAACGCCTCGCCACCCGGCTCGATACGCCCCTGAGCGTCGACGCAGTAGAGACGGGGGAAGCAACCGCCGTCCCACACCAGGACCATCGACGGCTCGCCGCGACGGGCGAACGGGCTGGTGCAGTAGGCCGATGCGAGGTGGCCGGCCACGTGGACGTAGCTGTCGTAGTCCATCGGCTGTCCACCGATGACCAGTCGACCACGGTGGCCCGGCAGGCCCGGGTCGGGCACCTTCGCCGTCTCCCGGTAGGGAGCCACGACGAGTTCGGTCGGGGTGCCCCCGCTGAGCAGCTTGACGCGCCCCTCCACCGCGCCGTCCCAGCCGTCCACCGCCCACTTGCCGATGTCTCCGAGCTGGTATCCGAACTTGGACATGATCGTGACCAGGTCGTCGATCTCGTCCACGTTGCTGTAGCGGGCACCGTTGGCGATCTTCTGCATCTCGATGTTGAACTCGAGACGGTCGTCGTTGAGCAGCGCGATGCCGCCGCTCTGAGTCAGCTTCAGGCCGGTAGTGATCATGGATTCACGTCTTTCCTGTGTCCGGTGACTCGGAGTGGTTCGGGTCGGGGCCGTGACGGCCTCAGTGGTCTTCGTGGTCCAGCTCGGCCAGCGGCCGCTCGCCGTCGGTGACCAGGGCGCCTAGCAGGGTCCGGTAGAACTGCGGGATCCGCTCGCCGAGATCGGCGTCGAGGACGTCGGTCGCGATCTCGAAGTCGCACCGGAATCCGTCCGAGCCGTCCATGACGTAGAGCGCCAGGGGGTGACCGGTGTGGGTGATCGGCAACGGGTCGGCTTCCGACACCGTGAGCCCGTCCAGGGGAGGCGGCGCAACCTGGCGGTAGAACGAGATCGACGTGGTGAACAGTTCGCTGCGCAGGCCCTCTCCGCGCGGAGCGAACTCCGTGAGCAGGTCCGCGAACGGGTAGTCCTGGCTCTCGAGCCCGGTCACCAGTTGCTCCAGGACCTCGGCCACATAGTCGACGGCCAGGACGTCCGCCGACAGGCGCAGGCGCAGCGGGAGCAGGTTGGAGCAGTACCCGACCACCTGGTCCAGCTCCTGCGGGCGCCTGGCGGACGCGACCGGTACGACGACATCGTCCTGCCCCGTCAGCCGGTGCAGCAACATCCCCCAGGCCGCGACCAGATAGGCGAACACCGTGACGCCCTCGGTACGGGAGGCGTCGCGCATGCGATCGCAGAACTCGGCGTCGAGAAGGATGCTGTGCCGGACCGCGGGGTGGGGGAAACCGGCCGGTCGCCCCGACGTCGGCAGTTCCGGCGTCGGTGCCTCCTTGAGGAGGGAGCGCCAGTAGTCGCGGTGGTCCGCGGCCGAGGGGCCGGCGCCGACCCGCTCGTGCCAGGCGAGGTAGTCCCGGAACTGCGGAGCCGGCGGCAGCTGCGGAGTCCTGCCCCGGCAGTGGGCGTTGTACAGCGCGACGAGGTCGTCGAACAGGACGCTGAGGGACCAGCCGTCCACTGCCGCGTGGTGCACCGCTATCTGCAGCAGATGCCGTTGCGGGCCGACCCGCGCCACCGCGGCGCGGAACACCGGACCGCCGACCAGGTCGAGCGGCCGCTCCGCCGCCCAGGCCCGCAGGACGTGTTCGAGGTCGTCCCCGTCCGCGCAGGTGTACTCGGTCAGCACATCGGCCGGCGCCGTCTCCACCGCGGGACGGACGACGAGCGTGTCGCCGTCCGCGCCGAGCGTGGTCCGCAGGGACTCGTGGCGGGCGACCAGGCCCTGCACGGCGGTGCGCAGCGCGGCGAGGTCGAGCCGCCCATCGAGCCAGTACCCGAGGGACGTCTGATAGGCGGGCACCCCGTCCTCGTCGAGAACCGCCAACTGCCGCTGGGCGAGAGTGCTGCGCAGCGGCGCCGAACGTGGCCCGGACTCGGCCGGGCCCGTCCGCACGCCGTCGATCATGCCGTTGGCCCGCAGCTCGGCGACGGACTCGCGCACCGCGGTGCGGATGTGGTCGAGGTCGGCAGGCTCGTGCGCGGTGGACAGGAAGAAGTTGCGCAGTTCCCAGACGAACACCCCGCGGTCGAGCAGGTTGGCATAGAACGGGTCCATGTTCACCTCGTGCTCGAATCGGAAGAGCGAGGAGAACCGGCGGACCTCGATCGGCATGTCGAGCTCGCGGAAATCGGCGTTCAGCTGGTCCACGAACGTCTCGGTCTTGCGGTCGAGGTCCCGCTGCAGGGCGGGCCCCTCGGCGCGGAGATGGTCGAGGACCGCCTTCGCCGCCACCATGGTCAGCGGATGCTGGTTGAACGTACCGGCGAAGAAGGTGGATTCCACCGTCGGGCGGGAGTCGTCGCCGAAGTTCCAGACGCCGCCGTCGATGACGTCCATGATCCCGCCGCGTCCGGCGATCACGCCGAGTGGCATGCCGCCTCCGATCACCTTGCCGTAAGTGACCAGGTCGGCCTCGATGCCGTACAGACCCTGGACACCGGCCGGATGGCAGCGGAAGCCCGTCACCATCTCGTCGAAGATGAGTTTCGCGCCGTGCGCCCGGGTGAGTTCCCGCAGCCTGCGCAGGAAGTCGGGGTTCTGCACGCCGGGAGTGCGGAGGGTCACCGGCTCGGTCATGACAGCCGCGAGCTGTGAGCCGTGCCGGGCGATGAAGTCGAGTGCCTCGTCCGTGCCGAACTCGAGTACGTGCACGTTCTCCACCGCGCCCGCCGGGATGCCGGGCGTGATCGGCCTGGTGCGGAACACGCCGTTCTCGTGGGACGGCGCGGCGAGCACGCTGTCGGAGTGACCGTGGTACGCGGTGGAGAAGACCACGACCTGGTCGCGGCCTGTCGCCGCCCGCGCGATGCGGAGCGCCGTCATGACCGCCTCGGTGCCGCTGTTGAGGAAGGCGACCCGCTCCATGCCGGTGAGTTCGAGCAGGGCGGCGGCGACATCCTCGACGACCTGGGTGCGCGGCCCGAGGCCGAAGCCGAGCTCCATGCGCTCACGCATCGCCGACATGACGACCGGCGGATTGTGCCCGAGGAGATGGACGCCGTATCCCAGGGTGAGGTCGACGTACTCGTGGCCGTCGATGTCCCACAGGCGCGCGCCCTGGCCGCGCTCGGCGACGATCGGGTACAGCATCTCCTTGGTCGAGGGCCGGAAGCCGATGGCGGAGCGGCTGTCGGCCACCATCGGCCGGAACCGCTGGGCGAACTCCTTCGAACCTTTCGTCCGGGTGCCGAAACGGTCGGCCAGCGTCCTCAGATAGCGGGTGCGCTGCGCCGTCTCTGCGAGGCCGGGCGCGTTGCCACGCGCGCCGGGGGCCAGCGGAACCGCCGACCCGGCCGGAGCTCGCCGCACGGC